>JAISEQ010000328.1 GCA_031264045.1 Deltaproteobacteria bacterium | reverse complement strand
GCCCCCCAGCACCCGATCGAGCTCGCTTATGCCCGTGGGGAGCCTCGCCGTCTCCCCCCGGGGGACTTCGCTCAGCCTCAGGGCCTTCCTGGCGGCCCTCGGCGAAGCCGTCCGGGAGGAGGACTTCGGGGCGGGAATCTCCTCCTCGGCGTTGAAGGAGTTCCAAGCCTGGCAGCTGGGGCACCGCCCCAGCGACACGGGGGACTGCCAGCCGCATTCGCGGCAGACGTAGCGGATCTTGGGCCTGGCCATGCTTCTCCGGAGGGGCGCCTGGGGCGCGCCGGAAGGGGGGCTTGCGGCTGTCCGGGCGGAGCTCCCGCCTCGGGGGGGAGGCTGCCCGGCCCCGGCCGGGAAGCCGGACGGGAGCCCGTGCGCGGCAAAAGCTGCCGCACGGGGCGGGGCCGGGGGTAGGGATTCGGCCGGAGGGAATCTGCTGCCGGCAGGGGACGCCCCTTAACCGGACAGGAAATGACAGGATGCGCGGCGAAAACGGGCAGAAACGGACATGACCGGGCTTGGATCGGGTGGAGGATGGGGAAAAGCGAAACGGCCCGGAAGGTGCATGCAAAGCTGGGCGAGAGATTTTTCCGCCGCGGGCCGCTCCCGGCCGTGCGGAGGGGGCCGCCCGGGTATCCGGAGGCCCGGCGCCGGAGCTCCCGGAAAGGTTGCGGCCCACGGGCCAGTGCACCGGATCTTGCGGAGGACGGATCCGATTCTACCAGACTTCGCGATTGACGGCCAGTCCCCCGGGCTTCGCGGCTGACGTCCGGCCCTCCTGGCCTCGCGGACTGGCCGCCGGCGGCCGTTCCACCCTCCCGAATCCCGGAACGGCTTCCCCGGGCAGCCCCCTCGGGGGGCGGCCTTCCCTCGGGTTCCGGGGTCCCCGTCCCCCGGCCGGCCCTGCGGTTCCGGAGGCTTCAGGCGGCGGGAGGCGCGGGGGGCGGGGCATGTCCGGCGGGAAATAGGCGGGGACGGGAGGGAATAACAAATGTCCGTCCGTACGGAAAAATTCATCCGTCTCCATGAACTCCATTGTTATGAAACTATGCATATTATATATATCAAAAAAACTAAACTTAGCACCAATTAGGTTTTTTTTCATATCATGATATTCTTATTTTTCTACAGAAGTGTGTTGAATATGGGGTTGCCTTCTGCTAATCTTTGATTCAACAGGTGTCGGACCGGCCTGACGCGGTCGCGCGGGCATCCCCGATGTCCGGCCCCGTCCGCACCCGCGGCCCGGACCGGCCTTCCCCCCCAAAGATCCCCCTATGACACCACCGCGCTTCCGTGCCCGCTGACGCGTCCCCGCCCAGGCGGTTCCGGGGCCCCGCCCAGTCTGCCGGGCCCGGGGGATCCCGCCTTTCCTGCCAGCGGAGCCGGATTCCGCTGAAGCCTTCCTCCAGAATCTTTCAAGTTTGTTCGGGATTTTCCGTATAATAGGGTAGAGCACCCGCGACCGCCCCGGCCCCCCCCGCTCACGGGTGGCGGCTGAGACCCGCGGCCCGCCGGCCCGTGAAGATCCCCCCGGCCCCCGCCACTTCCCTCACGGGCGGCAGGCCGTCCGCCCGACCGGAAGCCGCCGCCGCAGGCCCAGCCAGCCCGGCAGGGTCCCGGCGGGCCCGCAGCCTTCCGGGCGAGCCCGGAACGCCCCCGGCCCTCCTTCCTCGACGGGAGGGCAGCCCCCGGACCGTCACCTCCCCGGGCGGCGCGAGAGCCGCGCCGGTCCCCCGCGGAGCCGGTCACGGGCACGATTCCCCCTGCCGGGACGGAGGATCGCCCCTCCACCCCCCCTGCCGACAAGTCCCCCCGCGAGGGGGCCGCGGAGGCCGATTCAGGCCCTGCCGCGCGGCGCTCCGGCCCGGCCGGACACCGCCTTTCCCTGGAGGTTCCACACATGGCGGAGATTTCTCGGCGGCGCTCGACCCTTTCCGGCACCGTGAAAGACCAGAACGCCGACAGCTACAAGCTGATCCTGGGGGAGTACCTCCTCAAGGCAGGCCACATCACCCGCGGCCAGCTCGAGGAGGCCACCAAGTGGATCAGGCAGCACCCCAAGGACTTCCTGTCGCGGTTCCTCCTGCGCAAGGGGTACGTGGAGAGCAACACCATCCCCAGCGTGCTGTCCCGCCAGTACAGCTATCCGATGGTCAACCTGACCGACCGGGAGATCTCCCCCGACGTGCTCAAGCTCGTGCCCTACGACGTCGCCAAGAAGTTCATGGTCATCCCCTACCAGGTCAAGGACAGCAAGGTGATGATGGCCATGCTCGAGCCCACCAACAACAAGGTGGTCGAGGAGCTCACCACGCTCTCCAAGCTCCAGGTGGTTCCGGTCGTGGTGAGCGAGAGGGATCTGGTGACGGCCTTCAAGGTCCACTACAAGATCTCCGAGGACGAGGAGCAGTCCTTCTTCGCGCCCCTGGATCCCAACGCGGTGGCCGAGGACCAGGGCCCCGTCACGGTCGACAACCTCGGGGCCCTCATCTCCGACGCGCTGGACGACTTCACCTTCGGGGAGACCTCGACCGCGAAGGAGGAGGAGCAGACCGACACCTACTCGGCCGAGAACAGCGCCATCATCAACCTGGCCAACCAGATCCTCATCCAGGC
>JAISEQ010000206.1 GCA_031264045.1 Deltaproteobacteria bacterium | reverse complement strand
CGGTCTGCTGGGGCAGGGTCTCGCACTCGAGGACCACGCCCGGGGACTCCAGCTCACCGGCGCGCTTCAGGGCGTCGCGCACGATCATCTCGTAGTGCCCGTACATCTCCTTGACGGTGGACTGCTCGAGCTTCATGGCCGGAACGGTGAAGTTGAGCTCGGGGTAAAGGGTGCCGCCGCCGATGACCAGACCATAGTTCCTGGTGACGACGGGCTTGGGAGCGGTTCCGAAGATCAGGTCATCGGGATTTCCGATGGCCAGGCTTTTGTACAACATAAAAGGCTACCTCCGATGTACAAGGTGTGTGATGAGTGCGTTGGTCCGCTGTTGGCCGGCGGGCCGGGGAACACGGCTGAAGGCCGAGGAGTGAGATGGCTCGGGCGCTGGCGCTCCGCCGCCCCCGAAGGGGGCGCGGGCGACCGGCTGTTCCAGGCCGCTCAGGCGGAAGCGGAAGGGACGGAAGCGCGCTCATCAGCCATCCCGCGCGCCGCCGCCGCACCTGCGGCCTGCCCGGTCTCGTTCCCGAGTCCGGCCTCCTGGAAAATTCTGTAAAGGTCGCCCGGGCTCGTCTGCTGTACGGAGGCCGCCTTGAACAGGCAGCCGGGGTTGGCGGAGGAGATTCCGGAGGCGATCCCTGCTAGCACGTCTCGTGAAAGCGGAGTGAAGAGGTTCACCAGGGCCAGGTCGGCCGACGCGGCGAGACCCTCCGCCATGAGCGGGGCCTCCTCAAACAAATCGGCCCAGCCCCCGGCCTCTATCATGAGGACCGTGAAAGGCTGGGCTCCGTCGTTGAGCGACTGGACGACCATGTCCTTGATTGTCTGGAAGCCGAGGCTGGAGGCTTCTATGAGAAGCCAGGAAGGTGGGGTGCCGGAGCGGAGGTTGTCAAAGGTGCTACAGAGGCCGGAAGTGAGCGAGGTACAGCCGACGCATCCCCTGGTCAGGTCTTCGGCGAGTACGGAACCGCCGGCGGAGAGCTCGCAGGCCACGGCCTTGTCTCCCGCCTCGGTCTCGATCACCGCGACCGACTGCGGACCGCCCTGCTCCTTTAGAAAAGACGCCAGACTCAAAACCGCTGTGGATTTTCCGGACCCTAACAAACCTGTAAAGAGAACGGTCCGCATCAAGAGCTCCTGGCGTGGAAAGGGAGGGGGACCAGTGAACGGGGCTGCCTTTGGCAATTGGACATCTTATAACGCAACCGGCAACCGAAATCAAGCAAAAAATCTAGATGTCTGGCGGTTCCTTTCGGAGTGGGTTCCGAGGGGCTTCCTCTGGCAAGTGACCGTGACGACTGGACATTTTGCCCTTCCGGGAGTCCGGGTCCGATTTTGCGGGACACGTTTCCGGGCGGAGCGGGGGAAAAAATATTTCCGGGCTCCCGGTTGCCCCGGAGCCTCGGGCTGGCCGGCTCGCGGCATTCCCTTCTCCAGGCGCAAATATGGCGCTGGCGTGACTTACGCCCGCAGTCCATAAGAGCTGCATCCCGGCTGACCGCCGAAGGGTCCGCCCGCATGGCCCCGGACGCGTTCAAGTGAAAGCGTCCTGTCGGGGAAGCCCCGGGGCGGGCCTGGCGCGGTGCCTCCTCGGAGGCTTACGGTCCAGGGGGGGCCGTACCGCGTCCTGAACAGGTGGTCTGCCTGCCGGGGGAGGCGGCGTTCCGACCTTTTCTCATTGAGAGCATGTTAGCAAAAACCCGGGCGCTTTTCAATAGTCTAGAGCTGATTTGTTTCAGAAATTTTGAAGACTCAGCTTTGTCTATATTAGATGCTGATTAATTGTTGAAGCATTTATTGCAACACTCGTTATTTCTGATAAGTAATATCGGCGTCTGAATGCTTTATATAATTTTAATAGGCTACTTGTTAGTTCTAGTTTCTTTTTATATCTATATAATTATCTCTTTGATAGCATCTAACGATTTGTCTTTACTCTTTTTATGGGCTGTTCCCATGAAGAATCATTTTCTCTTCCGGACCGCGAGTCGATCCCGGCGGCCTCTTCCGGGCCTTCGGGCGACATTTTCCGTCCGGGTCCCCCGCACTTCGCCGTCCGCAGTTCCGGCAGCGGCAGCCATGGCGCCCGGCCGGGGAAACGGGCAGTCGCGGCAGGGCGGACGAACGCCCGAAGCCGGGCACCGCTTTTTCCGGCCGGTTTTCCCGGCGCCGGAAATTCCGGAATCCGGGGAGACGCGGAATATTTCCGGGCGGGGGACGCCAGGCTTCAGGGAGTCTGTCGGGCGGCCCGGCAAAATGACGGGTTTGCCCTTCTCCTGACGCGGCACCGACGGCGCCGGAGGCACCGGGTATCGAGGAGGCGCGGCGCCATAAAATTTGTAAGGCGTTTCACTTATACGGGTGTGCGGTGTAGTGACCTTTCCCGTGACCTGCATCTCATCCGTCGGCGGACACTCGGGAGAGCTGTCCGGCTTACCCCCCCCCTCCCCGCAATTCAGGAGGGGCTGTTCCTTCCGGCGGGCGCTCGGTGCCGTGTTCGGGACGCTGCCGGTTTTCGAGTCCTGATTTCCCTGAATCGGAAAGCTTCACATAATATGCGGCATCTTTCCGTCAGCCCGGCAGGGGGCTCTTGTGCCTGACCTCCGTTTCGGGAGTTTCCGGCACGGCATTTCCCTCGAACAGCCCCCCCGGTTCCCATAAGACTTCCGAGGACCCCGCACCGGGGCTGCCGATCGGCCGGGCTTCATGGCTTCCGGTCATTGCCGCTGTCGCGGACGAACGCGCGGGGAACCGGCTGTCGACCGTGCGCTCCGCATCCGCCCTCCTCTGGATCCGGAGGGGGAAGCCGTCCCGGGACCGATGACCCGATTCGTCCCTTCCCGGAAATGGCCACGGCATAACCGTCATGAGATTGCTCGCCGCGAACAGATTGTTCGCCGTGAATTTCTTCTGTGCAATCCCGCTTCTCTGAACCCTGATTCCACTGCAAAAACCACCCTTTTGCCTTTCGGAGACCATTGCGCGTGCGCAAGGGAAGCTCGAATTTACGAGAATTTGGCTTAAATACAGGGAGTTTCATTCCGAAAACTCATAACGTTCACCCTCACGTTGGAAGGGGAGGGGGTTTTTGCAGTCGAATCGACCTTGAGGGATTCGCCGTTCGTCGCGTTTTCTTCCTCGGAGCGCTGCGTCTGCCCGCTCCGGACTAAAATTCTTGTGCCGCTTTCTCCGTAAGGCCTGGGCGGCCTTCAAGGTCAGGGGACCGATGACGGCAGCCGGTGTCATGCGGACGGAGGCTCCTGACCTTTCCCCCGTGCACTTCCGGACCGGCCCGCGCCATTGCGCCAGACTCGAAACGGTGACGGCCGGTGATTGGCGCGGGACCGGTGTTTGGCACGGGAAATTTCCTCGGAGCCCTGCGCGGAAACGATAGCGGCCGCGGAAATCACCTGCGCAACAGAATTCCCGATTCCCGTTCAGCCGTGAGGGGCTTCGGGCAACCTTCCCGGGCATCCCCGCGGCGGCAGTCCGCCGGATCCCGCCCGAGCCGCAACAGCACGCGGGCCGTCGGACGTTCCCGCAGGAGCCCCGCTCCCGGCCCCTGCAGGTCGTGGCCGAAAGTCCCCGGTCCGTCCGGGTCCCGAGAAGTCTTCCCGGCGGCTTGCGCGGACGGCTGCTTTCCGGGCAGTCCGGAGCGTTTCCGTCCCGAGCCGGGAAGGCTCCGGCATCGGACAGGCTCCGAAGCTCCCGTGCCGGGGATCCGAAAAGGGCGGGCCCCTGTTCACGGTCCGGATTCTGAAACCGTATCCGGTCAAGGCCGGCCGAACGTCTCATGGACGTGTCCCGGCGCTTCGGGCTGCCGGGTTCCGGGTGGGATCTTCCGGGTGGCCTTCCGGGTTGACCCGATGCCGCGGCCGGGCGCCGCAAAGAGGTGTCGGGCGCCCGCCCCGCTGCCGTTCCCCGGACCGTCATGCCTGCGGCCTGCGTCGGCTCGCCCGGAAAGGCGGGGGCTGTTCCACCTTATAAATGGAAACTTAATTGCTTGCGGGGAGCTGTCCTCTTCCGGATCTGAACTGCGGGGCGCGGAGGGCTCCTCTGGGGGAGGATTCTGCTGAGGTGCCCGCTGCATGGGGGATGGATGCCGGTTTTTCCCACCTGCGGTGGGGGGGAGCCGGCGTCTCCTCCGGCAGGTGCTGTGCCGCTCTCCAAGGCTCCCGGGCTCCCGGCAGGCCGTTGCGCGAAGGCCGCTGAACCTAGGCGGTGATGGCGGAGGCGAAGGGGGAAAGGCGGGGGGAGGGGAAGTCGGGGGACGGGGGCGGGGCGTAAGAAGGAGGGGGGCGTTGGCGGAACGCGGGGTGAGGGAGAAGGGGAGACGGGGGGAGGGTGGCGGGGGATGGGAGAGGGCTGGCAGGGGAGGGTGCGGGGCGAAGGGCCGTCCGCGCCGGCCGGGTCTTCCGAGTCTTCCGGCTGGCCGGAGCAGGGGAGGCGTTCGGGGCTCATGAAGCCCTGCCGGGTCCGTCCGGCAGTCTCCGGACGGCGGAGCCGGGCCTCCCGCCGCCCCGCGATTTCAGCAGTATCGATGACTGGATGTAGTCACTACATTATATATGGGGGCGGGGTCTTGCGCCTGCCTGGCATTAGGATCCTCCCGGGGAGGCCCCGAAAGGCTGCGGCATTCCTGTTTGCGCTAGGGAAGCCGGCCGGACCCGGCACGGGACCGGAATCGGAGCCGGTTCCCGGGCTGTCCCGGCAGACATGCTCCCGAGTTCCCTGACACGGGCGGCCAGCTTCGTCCGCCGGCGTCGGGCGGTGGGGACGTCGTTCCCCGTTCTCGACACGGGGAACCGGTAGGGACGGGCCGGCCATTTCCGGGCGGTCCGGTTTCGCTGGCGCCGCCGCGGGGGAGCCGCGGGCTCGGACTCCTCCCCGAAGCGCCCGGGGGCCGGGACCCGCCGGTTTGCGGCATTCCCCGCCTGGACGGCCTCTGGGAACGGAGCTCCGAGGGTGGCGGGACGGACGCGTTTCCGGAACCTGGCAAATGCCCCGGTATCTTCGGGCCGGACATGTCTGGCGGAGGCTGCGTCCCGCCCCTGGACCCTGGTGCCGGATCCCCCGGATCTGTCTTGGAAGCGGCCGAGGTCGGAAAATCGTTTGGACTGCTGCGGCCCCGGAGGGGGCGGACTTCCTTCCGCACCGGCAGCGCCTCTCCGGAAGTCCCGGCTTCTTAAAATGTCCGGGAGCCGTCCTGGGCGGGGAAGGCGCCCAGCGCCGGCACACAGCTCCCCCGGTCCTCTCCGGGACTTCCCGGCCCGTGCGGGGGGCACCGGGGGCACCCCGCCCCTTCCGCCGGGGTCCGGGACCGGCCTTCGCGGCGCATGACCGGGAACGCGTCCTCCCGGGCTTGCGGCAGCCGGCAGGACCCGGGAAATTCCGTCCCCCCCTTTCCGAGCCCGCCTTTCGCGCCGGCGCGGATTGCCCCGGAAACCTCCGGCCGGCCCCTCCGCGGGGGGGCGCTCTGCTGGAGGCAGCCGCACCGCTGGCGGCTCCCGGCCCGGGAGGGCCTCCGGCGTCTCGGCCATGGAGCTCGCGGCGCCTTTTCCTTCTTCGCACATCATCCATCATCCATCATCCATCATCATCATCATCATCATCATCATCAGCATCATCAGCAGCAGCAGCATCAACCTAGTCATCCCCAACCACAACCTCCTGGGCGGCGTCCCCGGCGCAAGAGCGGCTCCCGTTCTTCCGCCGGGTCTTCCGGAGCGAGTCCGGCGGCCCCGAACCGCCGCCTGGGTCTTCGGCGGGAGTCCCCGTGACCGCCGGTCCCCGCTGGGCCTTCCCCGCTCCGCGCCCGCCTCGGGCGATCCCCGCCGGGCATTCCCCGCCCGGCGCATGTCTCCGGGCGATTGCTTCCGGGCTTGACCGGTTCCGCGCCCCTTCAGGCAGGAGGCCGGAGCGGGGCATTCGGTTCTTCGGCCCCGGGGCGGGGCCGTTCCGGGGAACCGGACGCCGCGCGGAGAAGCGGGCGGGCAGCGGCCCGCCTCCCTGCGCGTCCCCTGGCGAAGCGGCCGCCGGCCGGTGCCGCCCCTATGGCTTTTTCGCCTTTTGGGGTTTATCATGACGTACGCTCTGGCTTTTCCGATCCAGGACACGCGGCCCTTCAGGACATCCTCAGGGGCGGACTCATGGACGGGGTCGGGGCGAAGCGTCCTTTCGCCCCGCGGGCCCCCTCCCGGTCGGACCCCGCGTCCCCTCCGGACTTCCAGGAGGGCGACGGACCATGAGAAATGTGACGGAAGTGCCATGACCATCCAAGACGAAAGAAGTTCCCCTGCCGTAAACATCAAGAGCGCCTTCAAGGGCCCGGCCTACGTACAGCTGGCTTCCCTCATCAAGGAGAAGATCTGCAAGGGCGAGTTCCCCCAGGGGTCCAGGATTCCCGCCGAGGTGGCCATCTCCAAGAAGTACGGGGTGGCCGTCATGACCGTCCGCCAGGCCATCCACGTCCTGGCCGAGAAGGGCATCCTGCGCCGCGTCCACGGCAGCGGCACCTTCGTGTGCGGGCCGGACTGGACGCGGGCGGCGTTCAACATGGGGGGGCTCATCGAGAAGCTGGAGGACTGCAAGGCGGTGGAGATCCAGATCCTCCACGCCGGCATGTGCGAGGCCTCGGAGATGGCGGCCGATTCCCTGGAGATAGAGCCCGGCGATCTGACGGTCTGCCTGGAGCGGCTGGTCTACCACCGGGGAGAGCCCTTCCTCCTGAACAAGGCCTACCTCCGCTACGACCCCAAGAGCCCCATCGTGGAGTCGGAGATGGAGGCGAGCTCGCTCTCCAGCCTCTTCACCGGCAAGGACAACGGCTTCGTCAAGAAGTCCCAGCTGAAGCTCCTGCCCTGCGTGCTCTCCCCGAGGCAGGCCTCGCTCCTGAAGACCGAACCGGTACAGCCCTCCTTCATGATCCGATACACGTTCTACGGCTACGCGGACGAGCCCATGGGCACGGGGTGGTTCATGACGCCCATGGACAACATCTCCTTTACCACAAGGATTGGGGTGTGGGATGATTAAACGTGTCCCCGAGAAGACCTGCCTCGTGAACCTCATCCAGTCCCTCATCGCCTTGGAGGTGGGGACCTCGGTGGACATCGCGAGGAGCCTGAACGAGAGGGAGATGCCCCCCAAATGCATCCTGGCTGCCTGCGAGGCGGCCATGATGGAGATAAGCGAGCTTTACGACTCCGGGGAGTACTTCATCGCCAGCCTCATTATGGCGGGCGAGATCATGAACCGGGTCATCAAGCTGGTTTCCCCCCGCATCGAGGCCCGCGCTAGGGGCCACTACAAGGGAAGGGTGGCCATAGGCACCGTGCGCGGGGAGATCCACAGCCTGGGCAAGAACATAGCGGGCGCCCTGCTCACCGCCTACGGCTTCGACGTGAAGGACCTGGGCGTGGACGTGCCCGCCTCCCGCTACGTCGAGTGCGTCCGCGACTGGCAGCCGGACGTGGTGGGCCTCTCGGTGCTCCTGTCGAGCTGCTTCCATAGCCTTGAGGACACGGTGTCCGCCCTCCTGGAGTTCCGCGGGACATCCTCCTCCCCCGCCGTCTTCATAAGCGGCGCCCAGGTCACGCCGGCCCTGAAGGACTACTGGGGGGCCGACTATTACGCCCCCACCGTCTTCGACACCGTGAGGCTCTGCGAGTCGCTGGCCCGCTCCCGCAGACGGGTGGCCTAGAGGGCCCGGTCGCTGGCCTCCGGACGTCTCCGCGGACGGTCTCCCCCGCGCCTCTGAGACGCTGCCCTCCATCCCCGCGTGCCGTCCCGGCCCTCCCCCCGTACCGCCTCTGCTCTCCCCCCCGTTCCCTCCGGTCCAAGCGTCCCGCCCCCGCTCTCCCTTCCCCGTTCCCCCGCCCGTTCAGCTTCTCCCGGCCTCCAGGCTGACTTTCCCGCCGCAGGCCGGGCCATGTCCTCATCGGCATATCGGGCCTTCACGCCGGCGCCGCCTGGAGATTCACGGCTCCCGGGCCCATGCGGCCCCACCGGACCCGCGGCCGCCGCCCCGCACGGCCTTTCCTCCCCCCAGCGTCCTGCCCGTCCGACGCTTGCCTTCAGCGCTGCCGGAAATCCCCGACCGTCACCTTCCCTGCGGCTCACCGCATCCCGCCGGTTCCCGGCACAGGGGCCCCGTAGGCTTCCCCGGACGTTTCATGCCCTCCGTCCCGCTCGCCGAGCGGTCCTTTCCGGCCCCTCCCCTTCCTTCCGGCTGCCTCCGGTCGGGGACCGTACCCGCTTCCGATCCATGTAGTGATCAATTTTAACTATCTTCAGACACCTGACAATCACGGGTCCGGACCGGTTCAGAGGTAAGCCGTCCCGGTCGGCCAGCCCCGGTCCCTCTCCCCCATGGATGCCGCCGGAGACCACCCGGATCCGCCTCTCCGGGGGTTTATGGAACAGGCGCCGCAGTCATGCTTTCCGCGATGCAGTCTTCGGTTCCGCCCTGCCGTATGGCGACGGTTCTTCTCCGCCGCGCGATCTTCAGGTCGCGGCCCCGTCCTGGCCCCTGCCCCTGACTGCCCGCCTGCCGACAGCCGTCTCGGACGTGGCTGTCAGTTGCCCTGCCTTTTCACTACAGCTATTTTTCTGCTGCCCTTCCGCGGTCCGTATTTCCGGGACTTCCGGGTCCCCCGCGCCTCGGCACGGGCACGTCCGGGGACGGCGGAAGGCTTCCGGGATAAGGCAGGCGGAGGGCTCGGATGTCCGGTCCGCGGACCGGACGGACGGAGCCGCCGGTCATCCGCCACTGTCCTCCGTGCCGGCGGGATGCCGGCTCAGCAGCACATCCGCATCAGGACTGCTCCCCGTTTGGCCTCGCAGTTGCCGACGTGCCGCCGCGCAGTTGCCGGCGCGTCGCGCGTGAACGGCGCCTTGCCAGTTGCCGTGCGGGCGCGGCGGGCCGCTCGGACGTCCTGTCCGGGCCGAGGCAATGTTTGCCGGGGTGATCTGGGGTGCGGTGCAGAGGGTGGCGCCGCGTGCCCTCAGAGGGCCGTACAGAACCTTTTGGAAACATCCACGGGAGAGTTGGAGACATGCGGGAGGTCAGGGCCCCATGACTGGCATGACCGGGAGGAGGGCGTCCGGCGGCGGGTCCGGAGTGTCACGGACGCTGCCGCGGGACAGGGACGTCCGCCCGAGGCGGCTGGGGCCGCACCGGCGGGCCGGACGTGCCGGTCTTCGGGGCGCGGGCAGCTGCGGAGCTCTTTGCCGGCCTGCGGGATGCCGGGGCGGAAACGTCGCTGGCGGATGCCCGAGGTCTGTCCCGGCATCGCTGCCGATGGCGGATACGGAGACGGCAGGGACGGGAGATGCCGTACGGGATCCCCCGGACGTAATGGGACCGCGATGCCTCCCCGACGGATTGGACGGAACATGCCTGAACTTTCCGGGAGGAACGTCCCGGTATGAACCTGCTGGCGGGATGTGCCGAGCGGCATCAGGGCGGATTGCCGCGTTGGCCCAGTGAGCGTGGGCGTGGGGGGGCACGGCTTGAGCGGCGTTCGGGGAAATGCGGACGGGAGCGGGCCGGCGGAATACGGGGGGCTGGATATGGAGCGGGAGGGCGTCGAAACGCCGAAATTCGGTAGAATTCTCCCTGTTCGCACGGAGCGGGAACGGGCTCTGCCGTGAAATGGAGAGTCGGGCCGGAAGGGAGGATGCCTGAAGCGGGCAGGGTGCGGGGGAAGCGGGCAGGGTGCGGGGGAAGGGCGGGTCTGGGGAAGTCGGGGGATCCGGACAGAATTCCGGAGGATCCCGAATGGGCAGGACAGCTCCGCAGTCGGAAGGGCGCGGCGGTTCCCGCAACTCGGTCCCGTTTGAGCGTCGGGGCGCGGAGACATTTCAAAATGATACCGTTAACGGAAAGGGCCCGTCGAGGGAGACGGGCCCTTTCCGAAAACGGTAGGTCGGAGTGTCAGCGGCGGGGTAAGGCCAGCGGGACTCCTACTTGCTGTCGGCGAAGTTGGACTTGACGGCCTTGCTGGGCTTGAAGGTGAGGGCGTTGTGGGCCTTGACCTTCACGGGGTCGCCAGTCTGCGGGTTGCGGCAGGTCCTTTTGGCGCGCTTGACCAGGTGGAAGACGCCGAGACCGGCGATGGCAAAACGCTTCTCCTTCTTGATGGTCTTCAGGATGGTCTGGACGAGGCCGTCGATGATTGTCTTGGTCGCGGCCTGGCTGACGCCGCTGTCCTCGGAGAGCTTAGCGACAAGTTCTGTCTTCTTCACGAAGGTCCTCCTTCTCGGCGGGGGGCTGGCCCGCTGGTGAGTTAGGTCAGGTCCCCCCCTCTAGCCGGGAGGGCAAGACTGGAAAAGTTCCGCTCGGTCTGGAAGGCTTTTTGAAACCTGTTGCCGTCAGGCGATGGCCCGCGCACGCCGTCCTGCGGCTTCCGGGAAGCCTTCCGGATACGGAGGAGGGGGATGCGCGTGATTTTCTGACTTGGGGCTACCCTGCCGCAGGTCCCTTATAGGAGCGGGGGTTTGCCGGAGCATCATTGCCCCGTGCATTTCTACTGTCGGCCATGCTATACAATAATCCCCGGGCTGTCAATAGCCGCGTCGTAAAATTACGGGGGCCGCAGGTGAGCTCGGGCGGCGTTTACAGGGGCATGCAGATAAGGAACAGATCTTTCCTTTCCGAGGCGCAAACCCTTGAAAATATTGACTTTCCTGATTGAAATCCCTCTTCGGGACAGCCCGTTTTTCAGGGGACTTCCGGGTCACTGAAGGTTTTTTTTCCGACAAAAAAAATTTTTTTTTCTGATAAATTTTTTCCCGCTGCCCGCCTTGGACAAGGTTCCCGGTCCCTCCATGCGAGGAAGGCAACGGGCTGGATACGGGCGGTCCGGGGGCCTTTGTAGCCTGGGCATCCCGGCGGGCATCCTCCAGGGACCGCCCCCGGCCCGGTATCCGGAGCCCCGTGAGGCGGCCCGGGAGTCCTTGAAGGGGCCTGTCAGCCATGTATGGACCCTGGCCGTAAGGTTGCCGCTCGAGGCGTCAGAGGGACCCTTGAGGGGGGCCGTAAGGCGCGTATGATCCCTTGCCGCAAGGAGCCCCGTGAGGCGGCCCGGGAGCCCTTGGGGGGGGCTGACAGCCACGTTTGAGCCCTAGCCGCAAGGGGGACCCGCAGGCGGCCCTGGGACCCTTGAGGGGGGCTGTAGGACGCGTTTGATCCCTGGCCGCAAGGTGCCCCGCGAGGCGGTCCGGGAGCCCTTGAGGGGGACAGTCGGGCACGTTTGGCACTTAGGCGCAAGGATTCGGGCACCAGTGATCAGGATGCAGGCAGCCTCGCGGGATGCCGCAGAGTTACCGATCGGTCGGGTCCCCGGGCGGGAGAATTTCCGGGCAATCTCCGGATCGGTCCCGGGACTCCCGGGAAGCATGGTGAGGTCCTTCAGGGAGAGCCTTAAGGGATGCTTTGGGAACTACGGCCGGATGCGCTAAGGACCATGCATCCGTCCAGGGGGTCTGCCGTCCGGCCGGTGTCCTTCCCGCAACGCCCCAGGGATATGGCCTGTGGCGGCATTAATGGTTGCGGGAACCCTCGGGTCGTCAAGTATCGGTGCAGCCGGGTCCGAACGGGATGCCCCAGGATGCGGGAGCTTTCAGGACATCCCGGCGAAAGCTGGAGGCATCAAGGGCTTGCGACGGATGCAGGATGATTCTTGACATCCGGGTGGGCCTGGCCTCAAGGTCTCCAGACGGATGCGAGGCGGCTCATGACATCCTGGAGGGTATCCGGGGCCTCAAGGCCTGGCGGCGGATGCAGAGCTCCTCAAGCATCCGGGGGAGTTCGGGAAGCCTGCTGAATTCAGGCGGATGCGGGGCGTTTCAATACATCCGGAGGGGTTCCGGGGTTTTGGGCCATACAGGCGGATGTGGGCCGATTCCGGCATCCGGGTGGGGCGAGGGGACCTCAAGGACTCCCGGAGGATGAGCGCGGAAGCGGGGGTTCTCATGGCATCCGAGGAGGTATCCCGGACCTCAAGGCTTACGGGCGGATGCGGCGCTTCCGGGCATCCGGGGGGGCTTTGTGGCTTACTGGCGGATGCGGCGCTTCCGGGCATCCGGGGGGGCTTTGTGGCTTACGGGCGGATGCGGTGCCTTTGGACAACCGGGGGGCTTTATGGCTTGGAGG
>JAISEQ010000143.1 GCA_031264045.1 Deltaproteobacteria bacterium | reverse complement strand
CGGAGCTGTTTGCCCTCAGACAGGAGATTTTGAATATATGACAGCTCCTGATATGAAGACAGACAACATGTCATTGTTTTTATCGAAGGTTAGTAAGAAGCATCTAGACGCAGAAATTTTTATGGTTGTTGGTGGGGAATCTACTCACAAGTGTAAAACTTTAGTGATGCCTAAAAATATCCGTATTCTTGTTTTGCCGCCTTACTCGTCTGAATTAAATCCTGTTGAAGTTTTTTAGAATGTTGCAAGAAGAAATTGTTTTGCAAATCAATATTTTGAAACTTTAGATGAAGCGATAATACATCTAAAATTGTATATGAAAAAGGTGAAAAGAAACCCTGGTGAAATAAAACGTTTGACTTTCTGGCCATGGATATCAAAAATCGTAGATCTTCTTGAAAAGAGACAATAATTTTTAACCAAAATTTCTATATGTTTTAAATATGCAGATAGTCAATCTAAATATTGCCGGTGATATAAATCCAAAATTTTTTGAAATCTTGAACACTTCTTGGAATAAGATCCCCCCAAAGGCCGGGTAAGAGGACCCGGACGAAAGGACCCCTATGAGCCTCATCATCCCCTGCCCGGCCTGCGGACGGCATGTTTCCAGCCAGGCGGCGGCTTGCCCGCAGTGCGGACACCCCGTCCACGCCGCCGTCCTCGAAAAGGACAATGGCGCGTCCCGGTTGGAAGCTGCGGTAAAGGGAATGTCGACATGGAAAAGGAAAAAACGGCGTTGCCATGACATTTTTATTGATGCCAGCGAGAAGACGTCAGTTGGTTCCATCCTTATCGGTAGTTCCAGCATAACCTGCTGGCCTGCGCAGTGGCTTTCGTTCTTTTCGGCTTATCCTTGCTCCTGCTCTGGCGATCGTCGGACTAAATCGCCAAAGGAGATCCGCCATGAATTACGCCTATATAGTGTTGCTTTTCGGTTTGACAATTTTTGCGTGCGCCATTGTTTTAGATGTCTACAACAAGAAGGTGATCCTTCCTCGTTTCAAAAAGGAGATGGCGGAGGCTCAGGCGGAAGCGGACAAGGAGGCACTCTCACCCAGTCAGCCTGCCCCCGAACTGTCAGGCAATCCTTGAGACTGAAAGGAGGCCCCGTGGCCCTCGTACCTTGCCCCGAATGCAGACGCCGGGTGTCCGACCGTGCCGTTGTCTGCTCCGGATGCGGCAACCCCCTGGCGGAGGCACGGAAGCACGTCTGCCAGGACAGAATAGAGCCGTACGAGCCTTCACGAACCTGCCCGCAGGACTTCTCCAAGTCATTCCGGCTTCAGCCGGTACGGAACACGCTTCTGTTGCCGAATGGCACGCCCGATACTTGACCCTGTGCCCGGCGCGGCGAAGAAGTCGGCCTCAGCAGTGGCCGATATGATCTCCCCGGCGATCTTCAGCCGGAAGGGCGGCTCCCCCTTCCTTCTAGGACTGCGCCGGGAAGAAGCGGGGCTCTTTCCGACAAGTGCGCGGCTTTTTCCGGGGGACGCCAAGGCCTCCAAATCCTTTCGGGACCTTTCCGGCATTCGAGGACACGGGTCAACAGGCTGTCGATGTCCGGTTTCGGGCCGAATTCGAGGTGGCCGCCTGTGTCCATGTGCCCCCGGTAAGGCTTGGGAGACGGGGGCCAATGTCCAGGCATTAAGGACTCGCCGGAGGATGAAAACGGTCGGTGCGGGTCGGGTTCCAGGCCATACGGGCGTTGAACGGCGCGGAGAAGCGGTTCCGCTGAGGGAACGGCTTCATGAAGCAGCGGCAGCGGAGTTCGGCGTTGGGAAGGCGGGGCGAGAGGCCGGAGGGGGAGCCGCCGACATCGCCTCGGAACGTGCCGGGTGGGAAGTTCCGCCCCGTCCGGCGATGCGCCCGCGTCTTTTCCCCTGCGGGACCGAGAGAAGGCTCCGGTCCCCGCAGCGGGCCGGAAGTTCTCGGCCGGAGCCCTGGCCCTGATGAAGTCCGGGGACACGTTGCCGCTGGAAAAAGCCATTGACTTTCATCCGTTGCCGCCGTAAAAGGCATTGCGGCGTTTCCGGAGGTCAAGCCCGGACATCCGAGGAAAGCCGGCGGCGGGGGGGGCTCCCGGCGGATCGCATCCATGACGGTCTCGCAAGTACCCCCGCAACCCCGCCTGGAAGGCCGTGTTTAGAAATATCGCCGAAATCATGCCTACGTTTCTGCCTACACACGTACCCTGCTTCGAATTCGCAGTATGAGTTTTTGGCACGGTTTTTGATATCGGCGGTACCGGCCATGACGGATCAGAACCGGGAGCCTCACACCCAATTTGAGTGTGAGGTCCGCGTCCTGAACCATGGCCGCGCCGCTCCTTCAGGGTCGGGGGCTCCGCCTCAGCCTGGCCGGGAACTGTGCTGCAACAATGCTGGAGGAACGAACGTACTCCTCGCGAAGGGTGAACAGTGCCCGGTGGGGCTTCGGCTATGGAGTAGTCCTCATGCCTCTGAACACACGGCTGTCATCGCGGTCAGAACCAGGACGGCACGATCCGGCTTTTCTCCCCGCACAATTCAAACTGATCGGCCCCGGTCGGGACCGCCTCCGCCAGGTCGGGCCGGCTGTCGGTAAACCTGGGGCTGAAGCTCGGAGAGGGGGCTGCGGGCATCGGATCGTCCATCAGTAGGCATCGGCAGTCAGTCACAAAAGCCGTACCGGGCAAGGGATCCGCTTGTCAAGGAAACGTCCGCCTCCGCCTGGCGGATGTTGCGGTGAAGGTACCGGGACATGGCCTCGACCGACCCATTCCTCACCCCAATCTCCTTATCGCGATACTCATTCCAAATGCAGATGCCAGATGACTTTGTCGCCGGTATTTCGGTGCGTACTGTTCAGGGGCGATGATTCCGGTTTACTGAATTCCGGGGCATCCTTGTCCCCGGGTTCAAAGTCTGCGGCTCCATGAGGCCGACATTCGTTCACCTTCGGAGTCAATAAACACTCAACTGCTGTGCCTACCCTGAATGTCTTGCAGGATAGAGATTTTGTGCGAGACGCTCCGTAGGCCCCGCCGCTGGCCGATCGCCGAAAAGACGGGTTCAGATAAAGGTCAGTTCGGTTTCCAGGGCAATTCTTGGGGCAGCTTCGGGTCTCGGTCCGTGACCCGCGCATCCGGAACCCAGGTCCGGGGTCCCCGCCGCCGCTCTCGCTCTTCGGGTGCCGGGTCCGGCGTCCTGGGCTCGAGAATCCAGGGTCCCCTCCTCACACGTTCCGCGCCGCCTCTCCTGTAAAGGACCGTGCCGGCACCTTCCCGGCGTCCTGGCAAAGGGGCGACTGGCCCCCCTTTCCTGACGTCCTCGCAGAACTGCATCTTCGCCTCGGCAACCCTGCATCTCCGTTCCATGCGGGAAATGAGTTCCCGGCACTCCTCAAGGGCGGCCCGCGTCTTCGGATCGATCTTCACGGGTTTCTGCCTCGGCATCTCGGACGGCCACCCGAGGAGCTCCATGGCGGCGATGAGGTCCTCCGCCTTCACCTTCGCTGGTTTCCCGTTCCTGCGTATGGGCGGATTCAGGACGCGGGCTATCAACCGCTCCCCGGCAATCCCCTCCGCCGA
>JAISEQ010000137.1 GCA_031264045.1 Deltaproteobacteria bacterium | reverse complement strand
CGAGGCCAAGGCGGCGGTGGCGCGGGGCGCCGGCGCCGCACTCCTCCCTCTGCCGCCGTCCGTGAGCGCGTGAGGGCGGGTGCCCGCGTCCCGGGGGCGGCGGCAGGGATCCCCGCCGTCCCGGGACGGGCGGTTCGGTCACGGCGCCGCGGGACGGACGGTCAGGTCGCGGCGGCCCGGGACGTAAGGATCGGCGCCGGTTCCGCAGGCGCCGCGCCAGTTCGGGCACGGTGCCCCGGCTCCCGGGCGGAACGCCCTCCGGCCGGGGCTGGGGTCCCCCCGGCTGCGCGGCGGGGGCAGAGGGAAGGAACCGCACGGAGCCTCCTTCCGGAAGGCCGGCGGCCGGGCCCTTCGAAGGGCTCCCATCCGTCCCCGAAATGCCTTAAACTGGCAGGAGGCCGCCCCGTCCCGGGGGCGGGGGGAAGTCGGCGCGCGCGGCCGTCCTGCCCCCGGCGCTCCTGCGGCTGGGGAGCGCGGACGATGCCACGTCGGCAGCGCGGCCGGGACACGGAGCCTTCAGGAACCCGACCGGTCGCACGGACTCGCCGGCGGACGTCGGGCGGGGGGTGCCCGTTCGGCGGGAGAGCCGGCGCAGGGGAGGGAGTCATGGGAGCCGTGGGCATCGGGGCGTTCAAGGACGCCAAGGCCGACGAGATAGCGGCCCTGAAGGGGCTGGGGCGCGCCGAGCTGGAGGCGAGGGCCCGCCGCGAGGGGGAGCTCTTCAGCCCGCCGGACTTCGCCGGGGCGCTGGAGGCGGGCGTGAGGGCCAGGGGCATCGCGGTCATAGCGGAGTACAAGAGGGCGTCCCCGTCCCTGGGGGAGATAGAGACCGGCGTCGCGCCGGAGGAGGCGGCGGAGGCCTTCAGGGACGCGGACTGCATGTCGGTCCTGACCGAGCCGCGCTTCTTCATGGGGGACATATCGTTTCTCCCCCGCATGAGCTTCGCCGGGGTGCCGATGCTGCGCAAGGACTTCGTCTTCCATCCCCTCCAGATCCTGGACACTGCCGCCCGCAGGGCCTCGGCGGTTCTCCTCATCGTCAGGTTCATACCCGGCGTGGCGGAGCTCCGGGAGCTCGTGCTGCTGGCCAGATCCCTTGGCCTCGCGCCGGTCGTGGAGGTGCTGGGGGCGGACGAGCTGGACACGGCCAGGAGCGCCGGGGCCGACATCGTCCAGGTGAACGCCAGGGACCTGGACACCTTGAAGGTGGATCTCCTGGCGTCTTTGAGGCTCATAGAGTCGAACCCCCCGCGCCCCGGGGAGTTCTTCATAGCGGCGAGCGGCCTCCGCGACGCGACCGACATGAGGCTCGCGAGGCTCGCGGGGTTCAGGGGGGCGCTGGTCGGGACCGCCCTCATGCGGGGCGGGCGCCCGAGGGAGAGGCTCTCGGAGTTCCTGGAAGGCATGAAGGCTCCGGGCCCCGGAGGACCGCAGCCCGCCGGGGGGTGCTTGAGGTGAGGGGCGGCATGCGCGGCTCCCCGGGAGCGGCCGGCGCGGCCGGGGGGGACGGCGGAGCTCCGGGAAAGGGGGCGGCGGAGCTCCTTCCGCCCCTCGTGAAGTTCTGCGGGCTGCGCGGGAGCACCGACGCGCTCCGGGCCGAGGCCCTCGGGGCCGATCTGGCGGGCTTCATATTCCACCCCGGAAGCCCGAGGGCCGTCGCCCCTTCAGAGGCCGCGCGGGTGGACTCGGGGCGGCTTGTCCGGGTCGGGGTGTTCGTCGGTCAGGGGGCCTCGGAAATCCTGGAGACAATGGAGGAGGCCCGGCTGGATCTGGCGCAGTTCCACGGGGGCCAGACCCTTTCGGACGCGCTCGCGGTCGGGCCCGAACGGGTCGTGCGGGTGTTCTGGCCGGAACGGCATCCGGCCGCTGGGTCCCTTGCGGATGAGCTCTCGGCATGGAGGGATGCGGTGGCGATGTTCCTTTTCGACGCTGGCCTCTCCGGGGGAGGGCACGGGAGGCCCCTCGGGGCGGGGGGGGGCGGGGCCTCCGCCGCCACGGGGCTCCGCTTTCTGGACCTTGCCGGCAGGCCCTCCCTTCTCGCCGGCGGGCTGGGTCCCGGGACCCTGGGCCGCCTCCCCGATCCGGGATCGTTCAGGCATCTGGCGGGATTCGACATGAATTCCGGGGTGGAGTCCTCCCCCGGCGTGAAGGATCACGCCCTCATGGCCGAGGCCGCGTCGGCCGCGGGTGCGTTGAGGGTCCGGGGACGCGGGCGGTTCACCCGGGAGGGCCTCGCGGCCGTGCGGAACTCCGGAAAGGGCCCGGGCCGGGATGCCCGGGGCGGCCGGGACGCGATGTGAAGCCAGCCCGGAAGGCGGCTTGACAAGCCGCGGCGGGTCAATGATGATGGGCGGTCGGGCCGGCGCGGCCGGCTGCCTGCGGTCCGCAGGCCCCTTTCCCGGGCGTCCGGCCCCGAAGCCCGAGAACCCGGGGCGGACGGAGTGCGCGGGCCGCGGGGACCGCCAGGATCGGGACGCGCCGGGCATCTGCCCGGCGCCGCCAGCGGGGGCGGCCCCGAGCCGTCCGGATTTCAGCGGGCCCCCTCCGGGGCCTCGGCGCAGGAGGAGACGCATACCGCTATGGACGCTTATTTCGGGGGGTTCGGGGGACGCTTCGTGCCGGAGCTCCTGGTCCCCCCCCTTGACGAGCTGGAGGAGGCCATGGGGAGGCTCTTCGGCGATCCCTCCTTCACTGGGGAGCTGGAAGTTCTCCTCCGCACCTACGCCGGACGGCCGACGCCGCTCACCTTCTGCCCGAGGCTCTCGGAGAGGCTGGGCGTGGAGCTCTGGCTCAAGAGGGAGGACCTCCTGCACTCCGGGGCCCACAAGATAAACAACACCCTGGGCCAGGCCCTTCTGGCCAGGGCGATGGGCAAGGGGCGTCTAGTGGCCGAGACCGGGGCGGGCCAGCACGGGGTGGCCACCGCCGTCGCCGCCGCCCGCCTCGGGCTCGACGCCGTGGTCTATATGGGTGCGGTTGACGTGGAGCGCCAGGCCGTGAACGTCGCGCGGATGAGGCTCCTGGGCGCGGAGGTCAGATCCGTCTCGGACGGGACGAGGACCCTGAAGGACGCCATAAACGAGGCGCTCCGCGACTGGATAGCCACCCAGCGCTCCACCCACTACTGTTTCGGCACGGCGGCGGGGCCCCACCCCTTCCCGACCCTGGTGCGCGACCTCCAGGCCGTGATCGGGAGGGAAATAAGAGCCCAGGCCGCCGAGGCCTGGGGTGGGCTCCCCGATGTCGTCTGCGCCTGCGTGGGAGGGGGATCCAACTCCATAGGGGCCTTCCACGAGTTCGTGGGCCTCGGTTCCGTGAGGCTCGTGGGGGTGGAGGCGGCAGGCACCGGGGAGCCCGGATGCTGCAATTCCGCCCCGCTCAACCTCGGGCGGCCGGGCATACTCCACGGCCAGCTCTCCATGCTCCTCCAGACCGACGACGGACAGATCCTGCCCTCGCACTCCGTCTCGGCCGGGCTCGACTACCCGGGCGTGGGCCCCGAGCATTCCCATCTCATGGCGTCGGGCAGGGCGGAATACGGCATGGCCAGCGACTCCGAGGCCCTCGACGCCTTCCGGACGCTCGCCCGGCTGGAGGGCATAATCCCTGCCCTGGAGAGCTCGCACGCGTTGGCCTGGGTCGTCAGGAACGCCCCCTCGCTCGCCCCCGGCTCCAGGGTGGTCGTGAACCTGTCGGGCCGCGGGGACAAGGATCTGGGAATAGCCGAGGAGCGGCTGGGGAAGGGGTTCGCGTAGCGGAACGCTGCCCGGCGGCTTCCGCCGGGGCCGGGTCGGGGGCCGGGCCGGATCCGGACGCTCCGGAAAGCCCGAGCGGAACGCCCGGATCCCCGAGGCCGAGGGGTTAGTGCCGATCACGGGGCGCCGGAAGGTCCGGAAGTCCCAGGAGGGAATTCTGACACTCAGGTCCGAGAGAGTCCGTGAAGGATCGCTTGAGACCGTGAGTGATGGCGAAGATCATGACAGCCGTCTGGATCTTGAAGACCGTCGGGACCGGGGCCGCGAGGCTCCGCAAGCTGTCCGGGCGCCCGCGAGAGACGGGACGGCCCGGGAAGGGAGAGGTGTCGCGATGCCGGTGGAATCCGTGCTGTCGGCTGCCATACTGAAGGCTAAAGGCGAGGGGCGCTGCGCTCGGGTGCCTTACGTCACGGGGGGATTCCCCACGCCTCACGCGTTCTGGGACGTGCTCTCCGAGCTCTGCGACAACGGCGCGGACATAGTGGAGATAGGCGTTCCCTTCTCGGATCCCGTGGCGGACGGCCCCGCAGTCGCCGAGGCGGGCCGGAGGGCCCTTGAGGAGGGCGTGACCTTGAGGTGGATACTGGAGGGGTTATCCGCCAGGAGCTTTTCGTCTCCCCTGGTCCTCATGAGCTACGCGAACCCCCTTGTCCAGCACGGCTGGGCCGAGGCCGCCTCCGCACTTTCCGGGGGAGCGTGCCGGAACGCTTCGGGCACCATGCGCAGGAGCCTGGGGATTTTCGCCGCGGCGGCCCGGGCGGCTTCCGTGTCGGGGGTCATCGTGCCGGATCTCCCCCTGGAGGAGTCCCGGCCCTTCCGGGAGGCGCTCTCGGCCGAGGGCGTGGATCTCATACCCCTAGTCGGGCCGAACACCACGAGGGACCGCATGGCGGAGTACCTCCCGTACGCCAGGGGCTACGTCTACGTGGTGTCGGTCCTGGGAATAACGGGCGTCAGATCCGGGCTCCCCCCCGAGGCCGAGGAGACCCTGAGGAGGGCGCGGTCGGTCTTCGGGATTCCCCTGGCCCTGGGCTTCGGCATCAAGGAGCCCTCGCAGCTGAGGGGCATCGAGAGCCCCCCGGACGCGGTCATCTTCGGGAGCGCGCTCTTGAGGCACCTGGCTGAAGGGGGGAGCGCCAGGGACTTCATGGCTCCGTGGCTTGAGGCCTGAGGCGCGGTGCGCGCCGCGCCGAGGGTCAACCTTCCGGGACGGCGTGTGCGGTCGCTGCGGCAGGAGTCCGGGGGCCGGAAGTCTCGCCGGCGGAGGCACGGGCGGTGACTCCGCAGGCCGATGCCCCTGCCGAGCGGTCAGGGGACGGGACTTCCGCGGCATGACGTCTTGTGCCGCGTGGTAAGGAGACGGGACTTCCGCGGCATGACGCCTTGTGCCCCGGCAGCGCCACCCCGATCGGTCCGGTGAGCGCTTCAAGGATGTTCTGCCGGTTCGGGTCGGCCGTCTTCCTGGACCTGCTCCGCCTGTAAGGACCCCGCGAAGGCGAGATGGCGGAATTCGATGAATTGGGCGCCGGGGCGGCATTCCGGTCCTCCGGCTCCCTTATTCTGGCCCTGAAGCTGGCGATGGGGGCATCCCTTATCCTTTTCCCGCAGCCGCGCTTTCAAATCTTCCGGCTCATTGAGCGCGGATGCCAGCCCCGCGTGAGGACACCGGGACGGGGAGAGGCAAATCCCGGACGGGGACTCTCCGTGCTGAGCTACGACCGGAGACTGAGGGGCACACCAAAGGGTGGAGGAGATTTTGCCAAAAACAGGCCAAACTGGAACTACTACATGTTGAGGTTGGGACAAAGAAAGAAAATTTCCTATTTTTTGTTAGTTGTTTTAGAATTTGGGAAACCACATTTGAAGCATCATTCTATCCAATTATTTTTGCGGAATACAAAGGCAATATTTTTTTATCATGTCAATGTTAATTGATCTTGACAACAAAATTTTTTAGACTTAATTTTTGCAAGATGCTTGCTATCATCATCTTTAGTCATCAGACATCAGCTATCTTGCTGGATATGGATAATGTTTTCACAAAAAACTTGTATCATCATTGTTGAACAAGTTCGCATCATCAAGGCAGACATACACATGCCGTTCCGCAAATGAATACTAAATTTTCATGATAATCAGCAAATATTGATGACTGTTCATCTGTAAAAATTACTTGTATAATTTTTGTATATCGTCTTTATTCATAGCCATATACATATGATATAGATCTATAAATATATCATTGTTTAACAGGGAATATCCATGATGTATGTGCCATTTCGAACCGCCCAGTTGAGATGTTTCGGCAGGGCGCATCATTCCTTACCAGCTTCACCTGTTTATGCCCACGGCCCGTTCCGGCTCTTCCAGCTCACTCGGTAAGCATCGGCAGTGGCAGGCGCTCCGCCGTGCGCAGGAACGCCACCGGGTTTACCTCTGTCGGCCCGCTTAAATATGTTCGACTCGGTGGCTCATCCTGTTGACGTACTGCACAGTGACGCATCCGGATTCGTCAGTTTCTTGGCGAGACCGCTGATCCTGCGGCGACCGGAACAGCGGCATCCGTGGTTTATCTGTCAGCAATGGCGGTCAGGATTCGGACACGGCAGGACGTTCCGGCGGTTCTCCGGAACCCTCGGGCGACGGAAGCGCGGAACGGAAAACCGGCGCCGTCCCCGATCCGGGGAGACATTTCCCTTGCCGGCTCCGGAATCGCGGGAGTCCCGACTCTTGTCGGGAACACGGCTCATTCCGGACATGCGCGCCCCGTGCCGGACACGTCCGTCCGGAACCCGGGAGGCACGCTCTCGGCCATGGAGCCCCGTTGTTTCCCGATCAGGCCAAGCGCGGGCGCACCCGCGACCTTCGGGCGCACCCGTCCCGCTCTCCCTTCACGGGCCTCTGCATGCCTCGGCGTCCCGGGGGCATCGT
>JAISEQ010000531.1 GCA_031264045.1 Deltaproteobacteria bacterium | reverse complement strand
TTCCAGGGTTCCCCGCGCTTCCAGGTGACCTGGTCCTCCACGAAGCCCGGCTTGGTGGGGTTGTCGCCCTGGATGTTCAGGGGGCCCATGCGCACGAATTCTCCCGGCCATACGCTTATCTCTATGTACAGGAGCTTCTTTTCCGGGTCCAGCCAGTAGCGCGAGGCGGTCACTTCGGCAAAGGGTCTCCCTATGCGGCCCATCTCGTTGTCGACGGAGTCCACTCCGTCCAGGATGGCCGCCGCCACCGCAGGATCGCCGACCTTCACGCCCCGCAGGGTGAGCTCGGGGAGCTCGGGGAGGGGTGCCGCCGCCGACCCGGCATCGGCCGCGCCCGGAGGCGAGGCTTCGTGCCCTGCGCCCGTTCCAGCTTCTGTCCCGGATCCCGCTACCGCTCCTGTCCCGGATCCAGACCCTGCGGTCGCTCCCGCTCCTGTCCCGGCTCCAGGCCTCGCGCTTCCCTGGGAGCCGGGCTGGCCTGCATCGGCCGATTCCGTCCCGTCCATGGGCCTGGCGGACGGGAGGAAGCTTATGCCTCCAACGTGGTACAGGGGGCCGGGGGTGAGGGTCACGGTTATCTTGACCGTGCGCCCGTTGTCGTCGGAGGCGACGTTCGTGCCCTCGGCCGTGCCCTCGTAGAAGCCCATGGAGGCCAAGAGATCCTTGCCGAGGGCAAGGCCGGACCGCAGACGCCTGGCGAGCGTGAGATGCGAGTACACCGGTCGGTCGTTTAAGACATAGAGATCCGAGGATTTCTCGAAGGCCTCGACGACCTCAGGCATATCCGGGCACAGGGTTTCCACGGTGTAGCTGATGCTTCTCCCCCGATCCGCCCGGTCTCTGTGGAAGCCGCGGTCCCGGGGGCTCATGGACGAGATGGAGGTGGGCATCGCGGGACGGGGTATGGGGCCGCCGGGGTCGCTGGAAAGAAGCGCGTCCGCCTCGGCGTCCCGGCCGGGTCCTGGGATGATGGCCGGGGTGCCGTTCCCGTTCTTGCCGCATGATGCGAGAAGGGGTATGCCGAGCGCCAGGGAGAGGGCGAGGGCGAGCGCCAGAGTCGGCAGCCGGGAAGCGGGCGCACCGGCACCTTCCGCCGGGGGGCGGTGGGAACCGCGCGTTTGATCGGTCTGGGCTGCAGGCAAGAAGGACGCTCCCGTGTCTCCGGAAGGGCGCTCGCTTACCCTGCCCACGGCGGGGAGGGCGGGGTGAGAGGCTCTTCGGGAGGAGCCGCTCCAGTGTGCCGGTCCGGAAACGCGGAGAAGAGTATAGCACATTCGGGGGGGGCGGGCCTGCCCTGGAACGGGTCGCGGAACCCGGCCGGCGTTTCCGGACGTCTTGAAGGAACACCTTCCGGCAGGTCGGAAGCTCGGGTGCCGGCAGTGTCAGTTTCATCGGAATCCGCTACGCGGGCGGTTTCCGCTGCAGGGGGGTTCTGCGCGTCCTGCCCGAAAAGTGTGCCCGGAAAGGCGGCGGCCGGGTCCGTTCCGTGACAATCCGTCGGGCGGGGGGAAGGGCGCTCCTGAGCCGAACCTCTCGCCGGCGGGGAAATGCGGGGGCAGGGGACCCGCACGGACGGGGTCCGGGCAACAGTCGGGCGGGGAATCGGGAGGGATCTCCGTTGTCGCTGAGGGAACGGGTGCCGTCGTCGCGCATTGGGGAGGAAGTACGGGGATGGCGGCGGCGGATGCCGGTCAGGTCGAGGACCTTGCGGGTTCAGGCGGGCTTCGGACTCCGGGGCGGGGGCCCGGGCCGGGCGGGCCGGAAACGAGCGGCGGGACCTTTTCCGGAGGTCAGCCTGCCGTTGTCCGGACGGAAGGCCGTCTCGGAAGGAGCTTAAGTGATGGCTTGTGAGGCCGGGAGGGAAGGGCATGGGAGATCGGTAGGGCCCTCAGTTCGCAATCGGGCTTTTCGGCCCCGGGAAAGGGCTCGGCGGGCGGACCGGGGGCCGGGCACCGGCGGGAGCAGCGCCGGAGGGGTGCAGGAGTCCGTTTTCGGGAGTGCGGTGGCGTTCCTGCATGCCGTCGGCCGGGAGCCGCCATAACATAATAGTAGTGAGGGCCGGGTACGGGCCCCGGGACGGAGACCGACCGTTCCGGCGGGGGCAGCAGTCGTGGGAAGGCGCGGGATGCCCGCAGGATTTTCCAAAAGTTATGGTACGCAAGATTCTGGGAAGTGCACTGCTTGAGCCGGACTGGTTCCAGCGATCATCGACGGGGGCCGGGGCACGGCTGCCTCCGGATGCAGGGGAAACGGTCGGCGGGAGCATCGGGGTCCCGGCACTTGCGTCCGACCGTCCGCCGCAGCACCGCCGCGTGAGGATGCGTCATGTGCGGGCGGTTCGCGGGAGGAGTTTTCGGAACGGAGTCGGCGGGAAGGGTGCCGGGCAGGACGAGGGAACGGTCGTGCTCGTGCGGGAACGTTTCCTGGGAGGAGTCAGTAAAGGAGGACCGGAATCGGCCTTCATGAGCCGGAAGCCTTGGGCGGTTCGAATGAGCCGCCGGCCCGGCTCCTGCAGGAGTCCCGTACGGCGGCCTTTACCGGAAAGGCGCGTCCGAACGGCCCGTCCGGGTGGGGGGGCAGAGGGGCGTGGCGGAAAATTGCCGGTATCTGTAGCCACAGGCGTGTTGAATTGTTTCGGCCGGACGGTGCCCGGGCCTAGTCCGGGCAGGGGAACGTGACGGGAGCAGCCGGTTTCCGCCGGAGTCCGGCCTCCACCGCATCCCAGAAGCGAATGCCGGGGCCGGGCCGCTTCGGAGCGGGAAAATGCTGCAGCGTGGGCTTGTGGGAGGGGACACCCCCGGCCGGCCGGGCCGGACATCGGCACGGCGACCGAGTCCCGGACACTTCCGAGCAGGACGGGGGAGGGGTTTGCGGAACGCGGACGGGTCTGGAGATCGAATTTCGGGTTCACGGGGGCGGAAAAATGTCCGGGGTATGGATTTTATTTTTGGTATCCCGGATTAGGCGGGACGGGGCCTCGGAAAGACGTCCCGGAGCGGGATCGGCTGGGAGAATAGATAAATAATACTAATGATTTCAAGTACTTAAATGAAAAGTGATCGGGATTGAGATTGGCCGATCCCTTTTTCCGGCTAATTGCGGGGAAACTGATCGGCCCGGAAATTTTCTTCAGGATGAGCCAGGGAGTCGCGGAAAAACTTGTATAAAACCCGGGCTCTGATAATATTGTCGCGGAACACATATCTTCCCCTTTTCCAAGGAGAACCCCCATGACCGTAGCAAAAGCCAAGACCCAGGGTACGGAGCCCGCCAAGGCGGCCTCCGCCAAGAAGCCTGCGGCCCCCAAGGCCGCCGCACCGAAGAAGGACGCAGTTCCCAAGAAGGCTCCGGCCAAGAAGCCCGCCGCCGCCAAGGCCCCGGCCAAGAAGCCCGCCGCCAAGGCGGAGGTGCCGAAGAAGGCCGCCGCCAAGAAGCCGACCGCCAAGTCGGCGGCCCCGAAGAAGGCTCCCGTCTCCAAGGGCAACGGCTGCGGTTGCGGGAAGACCGGCTAGAGAGGCGGACGGGGCGGAGGACGCGGCCGACCTCCGCGCCGCCCGCCCGGCCTTTTGGGCCGATCCCTGCGGAATCGGTCCGGACGTCGGGGTCCGGCCCGAGTCCGGAAGTACCCAGGTTCTGCAGAACGGTTTTTGGGGTGATGATCGGACACGTCCCTTTTACGGCAGGGGTCCGGAACGGGAAACGGAGTCGGTCTCTTCCTCGGGCCTGATGGATGCCTGCTCCGTCTCCCCTGGTGCTTACCCGGACGCCCGGTCGTTGCCGCAGGTTCCGTTCCTCGGCACCGGCGGTTCCGGGCTCTCTCCCCGTGCGATCTCGGCGATCGTCCTGCGGTCGTGGTGGAGGGCGGCGGACAGGTCGGACCGCACGGGAATCCGTGCTCTGCCGAGGAGTCGGCCCCTGACGGGCCGTGTTGCGGTCCGGGAGCTTCGGATGTCCGATGCCTGGCGGTCGTCCCGCTCGCGTTGGGGCCGATCCCGATCCGGCGGAACCCCGGTGCGAGGCCCTTCTTCGGGGTCTTGCTAAACGCGCTGCTCTCCGGGAGCGGCGGCTGGGACCTCATTTCGGCCGCTGGGACTTTCCGATCTAAACCTCCGCGTCCCAAAAATTTCTTCGGCGTTGGGAACCGGCCTCCTTCTGGTGTCCGCTCGTTTGGGGGGCCCGTCAGTTGTGGCTCCGAACCCTTTTGATTCCGGTACGTTGAAGCGCTCCGGGAGCTGGGGGCATGGGATTGACCGCGAGGGGTCGGGTTCCGGAACGGTGCCCGAAACCGTTCCCGAGTTCGTTGCGGAGACGTTTCCTTTCGTGGTGCCGATCGCCCCGAGTCTCAGCCGTTCCTCCCGCTGACCGCATTCGCGGGGGTCACGGCCGGCGGGGAGCCGTTACCGCCGTTGAGACTGTATGTCAAACGTCCGGTTAAGGGTTTTCGGTCGGACTGGCCTTGTCAGGCGGTAGTCTTAGTTCTGATGCGCATTCATGATGAAACCGTAAAAAGTCGGCTATGAATTTTTGATGAAGAAATGGATGAGTCGGCAACTTTCTAAATAGTGGCTGGGCAGTCACCCATCCCTAAATCTGGTGCGATTCATTAATTCTCTGGCTCTCAGAAACATCAGGCTGGGGGAAGCAAACGGTTCGAGGTAGTTCCGACGACTTTTTACGGTTTCGTCATTCATGACATAGGTTCAGGTATGAGCCAGGCGGCGGCTGATGATTGTTCCTGAAAATATCAAGGGGATCCAACGGGAGAGTTGAGCGTGCGTCCGTGAAGTTTCCCTATGATGTTGGTGTCATTAAATTATTATCATTGCTGTAAAATCAGATGAATACTGCATGATATAAAATGTCACAAAATATTATCAGGATGTGTATCACTAAAGACTGTATTCCGGAAACCTAAAAACTCTTACAATTAAGCCTGCTCGTCACTGCACATGAAGTCATGATGCCGTGCCATCTCGATCAACGAATGGCTCCAAGTCATCGGCAGGGGAGCGAACCTTCCGTGAGCGGTTCCCGTAGTTGCCTCCAACCGTATTCTGTGAGAACAATGCATGGCATCTCCAGTTCTACGGAAAACTCATTGTCTGCGGCATTGGAAATTTACGAAACTTACAATGCTGAGGTTTTTTTGTCTTATAAGGCTCAGCCTGTCGGTAAAAAAGCTTCATCTGCCAATGGCAATCTAGACACCGCAGAAAGTGCCTTGTGGCCGTGAAACGTGCCTTGTGGCCGTGAAATGAAGGGCTCAGTGTCATCGGAGGGTAGCGGGCCGCGAGTTCCGGAACGGGGCTCTGCCCCGTCCCATTCAACTTAGGTGGTCTGAATGTCCTGTCACTCGGCCAGCGGTCGTGATGGGTGGCTCCGGAGATGTCCGGCCTTATATTCTTGCGTTCACGCCCGTTTCAAGATACAATATCCATTTCCTGCGTGAGTTCCCCTGCCATCATCCAACGTATGGCTCCGGCGGGGCGGGAGGTGTTGCAATGGTTATCAAGGGGCTGTTCCATGACCGGCCAGATGCTGAAAAGTTCAGAAGGGAGCTCATGACGGGAGATTACGGACCGTTTGATTCGGCCCTGTTTGTCCTGGGCATGGACACCACTCTGAGGATCACGCAACTTTTGGCCTTGAAGATCTGCGATGTCACCTACGATGACGGACGGATCCGGCATGACATCATCGTGCGCTCGCGAAGATCAGCGGCAGTCAAGACGGAAGTTTTGGAATGGGCCGGGGCCGAAGAGTTGGAACGCTACCTTGGAACAATGCCTAATGCTGGGCAGGACGATTATCTCTTCCCTTCAGTACGGAAACAGAACAGTCCTGTCAGCGCAAACTCGATCTATCACAGGTTCAAGGCGATTGCGCTGAAGCTGGGTGTTCTGGTAACTGGTCCGGAGGCAAAGGGAAAGCCGTTCCGGGTCTTTCTCAACCGGTGCCTGAATGCGGACCAGAAATAGGCATGCGGTGGGTGTGGGGATGCGAGCGAACATCATGAGATGATGTCCGTCTGCTGTCCGGAACAGACGGCTTTCCGGAGGCTTGAACAGAACTTGGGTATCGGTTTTTCATACTGATATTCTTAACATACAGCGAAACGGCCCGCAGTCATTCAATATATACCTTGACACTTGTCTTGCTCATTTTGAAATGACGGGTGATCCTATTAAAAAGTAAAATATTATGATTTATTTGATATGATAATTTCATGATATTATAAGCTGTTTTATGATGAGTCAACGACTGCCTGATCAGTACGATTTCAGCTTTGACAACGGCTTACCCTTTCCCTTTTGATTTGGTACATCTCTGTTGCGGAAAGATTTCAGAAAAATTCATATGTGGCCGTACGATGGTGATTGTGTCCTGACCCGCATTGTCCGATAATAGCCTTTCGGCGTGACTTCACCCAGCGCCATTCTGGCGCTGGCACCAGTCTCCGGCAGAAAACTCCCTCCGGGAACGGTTTTGGCCAGTTGCGTACATGACTGCGAATTACATCTCCATTTATGGCGATCCCGCCGGAACCAGCCTTTTAACTGTCCGTTTCGGTCTTCATCGCCACCTCCGTGCTCTTTCCGGAGGCCAGATCTGCCCTGCCGCCCAGCTATATTTATCCCAAGTTAATTCTGGCTTCTTCTTCATTCCCGCCCTACGTTGCTGATTCCATGTAATCGCGTTTTTGGGCGTTCGGATTCTCTCGTCCATCCAGGAACCCGGTCCCGTAAGCCGTGTTTCAGGCGGTAATTCGGGGCTGATATCCCAGGGTCATTGAAACCCCAGTTCAACTTGTCCATAATTGATGCGCGGGTGCCCGCTCAAGGAAGATACGGTTTCTCTTACGGGATCTGAGACAGGGCGCACCGCATTACGGCTGTCATACACCAAAAGTCAGGAGCCAAGAGAAAAAACTAGGAGCCAGGTGCCAAAAGCCAGGTGCCTAAAGCCAAAAGCCAGGTGCCAAAAGCCAAAAGCCAGGTGCCAAAAGCCAAAAGCCAAAAGCCAGGAGCCAGGAGCCAAAAGCCAGGAGCACAGAAGTGGGGGCGGGGCGTACTGTGCAACCGTCCTGAGGAGGGATATCTGATGACCGAGCTAGACGAGAGCGCCGTGCTCGCCATATTGGCGGGCTACGGCAACGACCCCCAGCAGATCATTGCATCGCTTCTGGACGTCCAGGAGGCGTCTGGAAGAAGCTATGTGGACCAGCGCTGGGCGGTCGCGGCTTCAAGGGCCATGCGTGTCCCGGTGTCCAGGGTCTACGAGATACTGACCTTCTACAGCAATTTTTCGCTTGTACCCCGGGGGATCTGCGTCGCGGAGGTGTGCCTGGACGGCCCCTGTCTCATAAACGGCGGGATTGAGCTCA
>JAISEQ010000073.1 GCA_031264045.1 Deltaproteobacteria bacterium | reverse complement strand
GGGGTGATCTGGATACTGTCACGGGTGATCAGATACCAGATCTTCCTGTCGGTCAGCATCCGGTTCAAGACGAAGCGGCAACAGTCGAAAGTCCTGTTCATCAGGTCTTCCTGCTTCTTGTTCGGATATATCCGGAATACGAATGCCTTGTTAGCCATGATTCATGATACCACAGAAGAGATCAGACGGCAATTCCTCACGTTTTCTGTGCCCCGCCGCCGTAAGATCCGGGGAAGGAGGGAGCGATTCCTCCCCGGAGCAAGCTCCGGGGGATTCCTTGCGCAAGATAGTTTTGACTTTCTGTAACGCTTGATATAACTTCTGAACTGATAGCGAATCAGTCGGATCTCCGGAGGCTTAAGGGTCCCTGACCGGTATGCGACCGGTATCCGGTCGGACCGGTGTCTTGGCTGCCGCGTCCAGCGCTTCACGTCACGTCTCCGCGCCGACCGGCGGCGGGACGCGCGGCGGGCCCGTCGAGTCCGAATCGGCCGGCATCAAGGCGTCGCGGCGCCGTGAAGCCTCATGATCCCGGTTCTTCCGGTTCTTCCGGTTCTTCCGGTTCTTCCGGTTCTTCCGGTTCTTCCGGTTCTCCCGGTTCTTCCGGTTCTCCCTGTTCTTCCGGTTCTCCCGGTTCTCCCTGTTCTTCCGGTTCTCCCTGTTCTTCCGGTTCTCCCTGTTCTTCCGGTTCTCCCGGTTCTCCCGGTTCTCCCGGTTCTCCCGGTTCTCCCGGTTCTTCCGGTTCTTCCGGTTCCTCCGGTTCCTCCGGTTCCGCCTGCGCTTCCGCTGCGGCGTCTCCACGCGCCCGCAGGAGATGGCGATGCCAAGACGCAACCCTGTCCTCGCGCTCTGCGCAATGGTTCCCGTCGTGCTGGCTCTGGCTCTCCCGCCGCAGGAGTGCCTGGCGCAGCAGCCCCGCACCCCTCTGCCGGGACCCGGACAGGGGCATCCGCAGGGCAGGCCCGGGTACCTGGACGTGCCGGGGGTGACCCGGGAGGAGAGGGAGGCGATTGAGGCGGTCAAAAGCTCCCGCAGGTCCATGGTCTTCGCGAACGAGAGGAGCACGGAGCTCTTCCAGACCGTGGACGGCCGCATGGGGGGGGCCGGCGCACGTCTCTGCGGGTGGCTGACCGGCTTTTTCGGGATAGGCTTCCAGCCGGTCGCCATTCCCTGGGACCAGGTGCTTTCCGGGCTCGCGGACGGGACCGTGGACTTCACGGCCGAGCTCAGCCCGACCCCGGAGCGCCGGAACGCATACTTCATGACCGGGGCCCTGTCGGAGAGGCCGATACAGTACCTGAGGCTTCCCGGGGCGAGGCCCCTTTCCGAGATACTGGCGGTCAGGCCGCTCCGCTACGCCTACGGCCAGGGTTCGGTGAACTTCCGGATGGCGAGGAGCCATGTCCAGAGGCCCTACGTGGCCTACAGGGTCAGATCCCTCGAGGAGGCCTGGCAGAAGCTCAGGAACGGGGAGGTGGACGCCTACGTGGCCGAGGCGCCGGTGCTGGGGAGCTTCGACCTCTACGGGACGGTGGAGGCCGAGAACATCTTGCCCATGGTGGCGAGCGAGACGGCGCTCTCCACCGGGAATCCGGAGCTCGCCCCCTTCGTCTCTGCGGTGCAGAAGTTCCTGGACGCGGAGGGGCGCTCCCGATTCCGGGAGATGTACCGGCTGGGCGGCAGGGACTACGTCCGGACGAGGTTTCTCAGATCGCTCTCCCGCGCCGAGCTGGACTGGACCAGGGACAGGATAGCGGCGGGGAGGCCCGTGCTCGCGGCCCTGAGCTTGGACGACTACCCCGCGAGCTTCTACAACGAGCGCGAGGGGGAGTTCCAGGGGGTGGCGGCCGACGTCCTGATGGAGATGGCGGATCTGACGGGGCTCGAGGTGAGGGGGGTGTACGGCATCCCCGTCTCCGGGAGCGGCTCCGCCCCGTGGTTCGGGGATGGCGGGAGGGAGGGGGACGGGGCGGTTCCGGAGGGCGCCCGCTACGGGGCATCGTCCTCCGCCGCTTCCGCCCCGCAGGCGGGCGCGGGGACTTCCGGGACGGTCCCGACCGGACGGGGAGTCGGGACTTCCGGAGCGGTCCCGGCCGGACGGGGCGCGGGGACTTCCGGGGCGGTCCCGGCCGGACGGGGAGTCGGGACTTCCGGGGCGGTCCCGGCCGGACGGGGAGTCGGGACTTCCGGAGCGGTCCCGGCCGGACGGGGAGTCGGGACTTCCGGAGCGGCCCCGGCCGGACGGGGGGGGACTTCCGGGGTCCGGCCGTCCCCCGCCGGTCCGGAGGGCTCTTCGGGCGGCGGGGCGTCCGTCGTGACGGGTTTCCTGGGCGCGCTGGAGGGCGAGGGGGGCTTCAGCCGGGCGGACGAGCCCTACATGTCCGACGGCTACGCCTTCATGTCGCTTTCCGGCTATCCCGAGGTCGGCATGGGAGACGTGCCGGACCTGCGGATCGGGTTCGTCGGCGGGAGCGATGCGGCGGAGCTGTTCCGCAGCTGGTTTCCCGGGCACAGGCATGCCCGTGGCTACCCCTCCAGCGCGGAGGCCTTCGGGGCGCTGGAGCGGGGCGAGGCGGATCTGGTGATGGGGACGGGAAACGAGCTCCTGGCCATGACCAACTACCTGGAGAGGCCTTTCTTCAAGGTGAACTTCGATGCGGGGGGCAGGCCCCGGGATTCCTTCTTCTGGGTGGCGCAGGACGAGCCCGAACTGAGATCGGTGCTTTCCAAGGCCCAGGGGCTGGTGGACACCCGTTCAATTTCCGCCAGATGGCGGGCGAAGGTCTACGACTACCGCGGGGCCCTCGCCCGGGAGCGCATGCCCTTCATGGCCGCCGGGCTGGTGCTTCTCGCGATGGTCATAGCGCTTCTGGCCGTCATGTTCCTCAGATCCCGCAGGGCGGGGAGGCTTCTCGAGGAGGCCGTGGCGGCCCGCACGGGGGAGCTCACGGAGAGGACGCGGGAGCTCACGGCGAGGACCGAGGAGCTGGGCCGCCAGATAGCCATCGCCGAGAGCGCCTCCAGGGCCAAGAGCGAGTTTCTGGCCCGCACCAGCCACGAGATCCGCACCCCCATGAACGCCATCATCGGATTCTCCGAACTGGCCCAGCGGGAGTACGGGGGGCCCAGGGCGCTCGGATACATCAAGGGCATCAGGAGCGCCGGGGCGGGGCTCCTCACCATAATAAACGACATACTGGACTTCTCGAAGATCGAGTCCGGGGCTCTGAGGCTGGTGGCCGCCCCCTACAGGGCGGCGTTGCTCCTGAACGACGCCGTGACCCTCATAAGGGTGCGCATCGGGGAGAAGCCCGTGGCGTTCGAGACGGATCTGTCCCCGGACATCCCGTCGACGCTCGTGGGCGACTCCGGACGCGTGAGGCAGGTGCTCCTGAACATCCTCTCCAACGCCGTCAAGTACACCGGGGAAGGCTCGATCCGCCTCAGGGCCGCCTGCTCGAGGTTGGAGGACGGCAGGGCGGAGCTGCTGTTCGAGGTGACGGACACCGGCGTGGGCATCCGCCCGGGGGAGCTCCCGTCGCTCTTCGACGAGTTCACCCGCGCGGACGAGAAGGCCAACGCGGGCGTGGAGGGGACAGGGCTGGGCCTCGCCATCGCCAGAAGGCTCGCCCGCGCCATGGGCGGCGACCTGAGCGCCGAGAGCGTCTACGGCAGGGGCTCGACGTTCCGGGCGCGGATAGTCCAGGAGGTCTCGGACTGGACCCCCATGGGGATCCTGGAGGAGGGGCCGGGGGACGGCCCAGAGCCGGGGAGGGCAAGCTTCACCGCACCGGGGGCGGAGGTCCTGGTGGTGGACGACTACTCTTCCAACCTGCTGGTGGCCGAGGGCCTGCTGGAACCCTACGGCATGCGGGTGTCCTTCGCCTCCGGCGGCCGGGAGTCCGTGGACATGTGCCGGACGAGGCGCTTCGATCTCATCCTCATGGACCACATGATGCCCGACATGGACGGCATCGAGGCCGTGAAGGCCATCAGATCCCTGGACGGGGGCGCCGAACCCGCCATCGTGGCCCTGACCGCGAACGCCGTGGCGGGCTCCAGGGAAATGTATCTGGCCAACGGCTTCGACGACTTCCTCTCCAAGCCCATGGACGCGGGGTGCCTGGACAGGATGCTGAGCCGGTGGATCCCCTCCTCCAAGCGCCGCCCCCCCCTGCCGGGGGAAGCTTCCGGCCCGGCGGCGGACATGGCGTTGTCGTGGGCCGCGGAACCGGGTCCCGGCGGCTTCGCGGGCACGTCCGGAAGGGTTCCGGGTCCTGCCGTCCGGGCCGGACGGACTGGGAGTTCCGGGAGCCGGGGCGCTTCCCCGCCGGGTTTTCCGTCCTCGGTCCTGGAGGACGTGGACATCCCCGCTGGGGTCTCGCGGGCCGGCGGGTCCGCCATGTACCTCAAGATTCTGCAGGCCTTCCGCGCGGACGCCGAGGGGAGCGCCCCGGCCCTGAGCCTTGTCCCGGACCGGGGATCGGCCGAAAGCTTCGTCCAGGCCGCCCATGCCCTGAAGGGCGCGCTCGCGGGCATAGGCGCGGTTCCCCTGTCCGCTATGGCCGCCTCGCTGGAGAAGGCGGGCCGGGAGGGGGATCTGGAGTTCGTGGGCCGCGAGCTGCCCCGCTTCCGGGAGCGGCTGGAGCGCCTGGTCGCGGGCATCGGGGATCTGTCCCCCCGCCCCGCCCCTCCCGGGGCGGTTCCTGATGCGGGCGGGGAGACGGGAGCCGGAGCGGCGGTCGAGTCCGGGCGGGAACCGGTCGCGGAGGGGACGGGAGATCGGGGGCCGTCGGGGGCTTCGCCGGACTCCCGGGACGGGCCGTCCGGCTGGCTCTGCCCGGAACTGGGCGAGCTGGCTTCGGGGCTCGCGGAGGCCCTGCGGTCGCGCGACATGAGCCGGGCGGACATGAAGCTCGAGCTTCTCCAGGAACTGGTCTCCGGATCGGAGGGCCTCGGGAAGGCCGTGGACGGCGTGGCGGAAGACATCCTGACAGGAGACTACGGGAACGCCCTGAAGGTGCTGGACGCCATCGGGAAAGGGAGCGCGACGGCCTCCTGACGGGCTGCGGGGCTGAGCCGCGTCCTCTTCTGGGGCGTCCTGAGGCCGGACATGCCGCCCTGCCCGCAGGGGTGACGGACAGGGGATTTCTGAGGCCGGACATGCCGCCCTGCCCGCGGGGGGACGGACCGGGGGGGATTCCGGGGACGGGACATGCCGCTCTGCCCGCGGGGGGGACGGACCGGGGATTCCTGAGGCGCCCGTAAGGGATCGCCAGTGCCGGGAGGGACGAGCGTCGGCTTCCGGGGGCGGGGCGCTTTGGGCCTCGGGCCGGGGTTCCGCCGATGGTTCCGTCCCCGGGGGAGGGCATTCCGGGGGGAAGGGGGGCGCGCGCGGGCCGGGGCCGCCGGGACGGCGGGAACCCTGAGGTCGGGACGCGCGGAAGTGCGGGAGGGGCAGCTGCCGGAATCCGCCGCGGGGAGTCCGCGCTGCGCGGACCTGATCCCCTAGGCCCGTTCGGGGCCCGGAGGTTCCGTCGGGAGACGGGGGGAGGGCCGGAGCCGGAGGAAGGCGGGGGGCGGGAAACCGGATCCGCCTTCGGAAGGCGGGATCCGGACTTGGGGGAGGCGCTTTCGTCGGGGGGGATTTTTCCGGAAAAGCGCCCGTATTCCGGGTTTCAGGCCGTTCAAAGGGCAATGTGTGACGTACCCCGGGCTAAAGCCCAGGGGCTTCCCGTCCAAGGCGTCTCAGGCCCGCCAGATCAACGTCCGGGCTAACCCCGCGTGTCCCGCGGTTCTTATCGATGAGCAGGCCGAGTATGCGCA
>JAISEQ010000070.1 GCA_031264045.1 Deltaproteobacteria bacterium | reverse complement strand
TGCGCATACTCGGCCTGCTCATCGATAAGAACCGCGGGACACGCGGGGTTAGCCCGGACGTTGATCTGGCGGGCCTGAGACGCCTTGGACGGGAAGCCCCTGGGCTTTAGCCCGGGGTATGTCACTAATGCCGCTTCCGGGCCTCCGGGCCAATGGCGCCGTCTTCCCGCCATCCATATTTCTTTCGGGCCCTCCGACACAGTCCTGCGGTCCCTCCCGGCCCGGCGGCCAAGCGGTTTCCTTCGGCGCCGGTCCGCTCCCAGTCTCGTTTCCCGAAGATCCGGCGCCTTCCGCCCACGCGAGCTTTCCTCATCCTCCCGCCCTCGCTCCGGGTCGGTTCCTACCGCTTCCTGCCCCTCGCGGGTCCCCTCCACAGGGGGGCCGTCACCCGGAATGTGGAGGGGGGCGTGAATTCGAGCTCGGCAAGGTACGGGGCCAGAAGCGTCCTGCACAGGGGAAGCCCCAGCCCCGTCCCGCCCGACCTGGCCCTGGTGGTGAAGAAGGGGCTGAAGATCCTGGCCCCGTCGCCCTCCGGCACCCCGGGTCCGTCGTCTGTGACTTCCACCGTCCCCCTGGACCTACGGGCGGACAGGGTCACCTCGACACTCATGGCGCCGGCCTCCATGGCGTTCGTCACGAGGTTCTTCATGACCGTCTCCAGGGCGTCCCTGTTCACGGCAAGGATGAGCTCGCTTGGCCCCGGAGCCACGTGCGCCCTGAAGAGGCGGGCGCCGGGGACGGAACCTCCCGCCCCTTCCGCGTCCCCGGCGAACCGCGTCTTCCCCTCGGAGCATGCCTCCCCGGCAGGCCCCGCCTCCCCCTCGGAGCGTGCCTCCCCGGCAGGCCCCGCCTCCCCCTCGGAACGTGCCTCCCCGGCAGGCCCCGCCTCCCCCTCGGAGCGTGCCTCCCCGGCAGGCCCCGCCTCCCCAGCCCCGCCCCGTGAAAGCCTGGCGCAGAGATCCCGAGCCACCTCCGCGGCATCGGTCCTGTCGTCGGGCCGGGGCCCCGCCGCCTCGGCCTTAGCGAGGGCCATGAGTTTCGAGGCCAGGTTTTCGAGGCGCGAGAGATCCGAGAGGACGTTCCGGCTGAAGCGCTCCCTCGTTGCGGGCGGCATGCCGCCCGGGTCGTCCAGCAGAAGCTCCAGTGCCCCCTTGGCGGAGGTCAGGGGTGTCTTGAACTCGTGGGAGACGCCGCGGGCGAAGGCCTTCAGGTACTCGGATCTTCTGACGAGGCGGCCGGCCATGAGGCCCACGGACTCCTCGAGGGCGGCCAGCTCCCAGGGCTCGGTCAGCCCGGGCCTCCTCTCCCGGAACTCCGGGCTGGAGCCGTCCGCGACCTTCCTGGCCCTCCGGGCAAGGGACTTTATGGGCCCAATTATCCTGAACGACGCGGCGAGGGACATCGCTATCAGCAGACCAGCCACCGCCAGGGACGCGAGAAGGAGCCTGGAGCGTTCCTGCCTGAGCGCCGATGCCGGATCCCTCGGCGGCTTGGAGAGGACCACCAGCCCCACCAGCCTCCCGCCCCTGAAGACCGGGTAGGCGGCGGACACCCGGTAGGCTCCCGTGCGGGGCGTCACGGAGCGAGGATCCGTCCCCCCCGGGGAGCCCGCCCCGCCGGCATCTCCGGTCCCGGAGGTTCCGCTCCCGCCTCCGCGTCCCGGCCCCGTATCCCGCGATTCCGGGCTCCCGGGGGCTCCCCCCGTTCCCGCGCTTCCAGAAGCCCCCGGACCCGCGCCGCGGCGCAGCACGGCGGTCCAGGAGCCGTCCAGGGCTCCGGCAACCTCCTCGGCCCTGGCCATGGAGAGCCCCCTGGCCCTCCCCGGCGTGGCCACGGTCCCGTAGGGGTCCAGGATGGCCATGACGGTGCCGAGCCTCGCGGCGGCGTCCGCGGCTATGGGCTGGATCCGCTCGGCGGCCAGCGCCGCCACGGGGTCAAGGTCGCGGAGGGGAGGGGAGTACAGCGGTCCGTCGGGGAGCGTCTGGGCGCCCCCCAGGGAAAGGCCGGGCTCCAGAATCCCGGGCGAGGGCCGGGGCGCGGGATGCCCGGCGGCGCCGGGCGCAGCCCCGGACGGATCCCCGGAGCCCCGTCCCGTCTCCCCCGGACGCGCGGGCGCCGCCGGAGCGGGGGCGTTCCAGTGCCTCACGCCCCAGTCCGGGTCGGCTATCTCGGAAACGGCTATGGCGTAGGCGCTCGCCGCGATTACCGCCTGGCTCATGAGCTCGGACTCGGTCTCGCGGAGTAGGGCGTTCTCGTAGAACCGGAAGAGCCAGGCTCCGGTGACGGGCAGGACCAGGGCGGCGAGGTTCACGGCCAAAAGCAGGGTGGCGAGTCCCGGCCGGCGCGGCACCCCCGAGGGGGTACGGACGTTCAGGCCCCGGCCTCCGCCCGACCGTCCGGGTCGGCTTCCTCGCGGTCGATGCCCATCAGCGCGTCCGCGTAGGCCTCGGGGTCGAAGGGCCTCAGGTCCTCGTAGCTCTCGCCGATGCCGATGAAGATGACGGGGATCCTGTGCTCGTGGATGACGGAGACGACCATGCCCCCCTTGGAGGTGCCGTCCAGCTTGGTGACGATGATCGAGTCCACGCCTATCTCGGAGTGGAAGGTCCTGGCCTGGGAGTCGGCGTTGCGGCCCGTGTGGGCGTCCAGGACCAGGATGGTCTCGTGGGGCGCCCCGGGCACGGCCTTCCCGGCCACGCGCTTTATCTTCTTCAGCTCCTCCATGAGGTTGGCCTTGGTGTGGAGGCGGCCCGCGGTGTCTATTATGACCACGTCCGTGTCCCTGGCCTTGGCGGCGTTGAGGGCGTCGAAGACCACGGCGGCCGCGTCGGATCCCTTCGGCTGCGACACGAACCCGCACCCGAGCCTCTCGGCCCAGATGCCCAGCTGCTCCACGGCCGCCGCGCGGAAGGTGTCCCCGGCCGCGAGCAGCACCGTCTGGCCCGTCGCGATGAAGGTTCTGGCCAGCTTCGCGATGGTGGTGGTCTTGCCCACCCCGTTCACGCCCACCACCAGGATGACCCTGGGACCCGTCTCCGGGACCAGATCCGCCTGGGGTACGTCCATGAGCTCCAGGACGGCGTCCCTCAGGGCCGACTTCAGGGCTTCGGCGTCTGCGAGCTCTTTCCTGGCCACCCTGGCCTTCACCTTCTCCAGGAGCTCCTCTGCGGTGGCCGGTCCCAGATCTGCCGAGTAGAGGATCTCCTCCAGATCGTCCAGGACCTCCTGGTCGATGGCCCTCTTGCCCTTGACCACGTCCTCGATGCGGCCCGCGATGACGTCCCGCGTCTTGGCCAGCCTGCTCCTGAGCCTGGAGAACCAGCCCTTCTTCTCGGGCTCGGCGGCCCCGTCTACTTCCCCGGCCCCGGCCCGTTCCTCGGCCTCCGTCCTGAGCCTTTCCTCCTCCGGGGACCCGGCAGCCGCCTCTGCCTCGGCTCCGGCCCGGGCGTCCGCCTCCGCCTTGCGCTCTTCGTCCCTGCGGGCCTCGTCGGAAAGCCTCAGCTCCTCATCGGCCTTTGCCCCAGCCTCGGCTTCCGCCCTGGCACGGGACTCCTCTTCGGCAAGGGCGGCCGCAGTTCTGGCATCCGCCTCTGCCTTGGCCTCCGCGGCCCTGCGGGCCTCGTCCGCAAGCCTCCGCTCCTCCTCCGCCTTGGCCTCCGCGGCCCTGCGGGCCTCGTCCGCAAGCCTCCGCTCCTCCTCGGCCTCGGCCTTGGCCCTCGCCTCGGCTTCGGCCCTGGCACGGGCCTCCTTTTCGGCACGAGCCCTGACGTCCGCCTCTTCCTTCGCTCTCGCCTCGGCTTCCGCCTTGGCCAGGGCATACGCCTCCGCCTTGGCCTCCGCGGCCCTGCGGGCCTCGTCCGCAAGCCTCCGCTCCTCCTCGGCCTCGGCCTTGGCCCTCGCCTCGGCTTCCGCCCTGGCACGGGCCTCCTCTTCGGCAAGGGCGGCCGCAGTTCTGGCGTCCGCCTCCGCCTTGGCCTCCGCGGCCCTGCTGGCCTCGTCCTCCAGCCTCCGCTCCTCCTCGGCCTCGGCCCTGGCCCTCGCCTCGGCTTCCGCCCTGGCACGGGCCTCCTCTTCGGCAAGGGCGGCCGCGGCTCTGGCGTCCGCCTCGGCTCCGGCTTCGGTCAGGACGCCATACGGCTCCCAGGTCTCCGGGGCTGCCTCGGTCCCGGCGGCGGCTCCGGCCCCTTCCGGGGCGGCCCCGTCATGAACGGCCCGCGCGTCGGCCGGCCCGGAAGGGGCCCCCGTCTCCTGGGCTTCCTGGGCAACGGGATCCTCCTTGGGCTTCCTGCCGAAAAGCTTGCTCAGGAAGCCGCGCCTCTTCGGTCCGTCGGCATCGGTCTGGGAGGAGGGCGTCTCCGGGGAGGGGGCGGGCGGCGTACCGTCCTCCGGCCTGGGCTCGGGAGGGGCCTTGGGTCCCTTTCTGCGGAAGAAGTCGAACATCAGCTGGTGAGGGCCTCCGCCTGGGACATGCTGACGCTGACAAGCCTGGAGACCCCCGGGGTCTCCATGGTGACGCCGTAGAGGGTGTCGCTTATCTGCATAGTCCTTTTGTTGTGGGTAACCATGATGATCTGGGAGGACTCGGAGAGCCTCCGGAGGAGCTTGTTGAAGCGGTCGATGTTGGCCTCGTCCAGGGGGGCGTCCGCCTCGTCCAGGAGGCAGAACGGGCTGGGCTTTATAAGGTACAGGGCGAAGATGAGCGCCAGGGCGGTCAGGGCCTTCTCGCCGCCGGAAAGTAGGCTCATCACGGTAATCTTCTTGCCGGGGGGATGGACGCGGATCTCCACCCCGGCATCGAGGGGGTCCTGCCCCTCGACCAGGCGGAGCCAGCCCTCGCCGCCCTCGAAGAGGACCGGGAAGATCTCCTGGAACTTCTGGGAGGCGTTCTCGAAGGTGTCGGTGAAGCGCCTCCGGCAGACCGCGTTTATTCGGGTGATGCCTTCCTTCAGATCGCTTATGGCCTTCTGGAGGTCCATGTACTGGGACTCCAGGTGGCCCACCTTATTCCTGAGCTCCCGCTCCTCCTCTATGGCCTCCAGGTTCACCTCGCCCAGCTGCCCCAGCTTCTCCCTGAGCTTCCTGGCCCTTGGCTCGGCATCGTCCGGCACCGGGAGATCGCAGTAGTCCCCGGGGTCCAGGATCTCGGGGGGAGGGGGCGAGGGGGGCGCCGGGGGAAGGGCGGGGGCCACCGGGCAT
>JAISEQ010000553.1 GCA_031264045.1 Deltaproteobacteria bacterium | reverse complement strand
ATCGCTGGCGTCGAGGCCGCCGTCGAGAAGGCCTTCCCGGACGCGGTTCTGGCCGTGGTCTCCGTCCCTGACGCCAGGAGCGGCGAGCGGCTGGTCCTGGCCGTCCAGGGCGAGGATCTGGACCGCCAGGCGCTCAGGGACGCGGTCCGGGAGGCCGGCTACCCGGATCTGGCCTGCCCCAAGATCGTCCTGAACGTCCCGGAGGTCCCGGTAGCGCCCACCGGCAAGGTCGACATCCCGAAGCTCACCGCGGACGTGACGAGGATCCTCGCGGAGCTCCCGGCCGGGAGGAGGGCATAGGGGCCGGGGGTCCGCCGGAAGGAGGGCGGAGGCCCCTGGACCGGGAGCGGGAACCTGGGGTTCTTTCGGCCCGGTCGGCTGCCGGTCCGGGCCTGAACCCGATCGGAGGCGGAAGGCCGTCTTTTCCGGCGGTCGGCTTTCGATTCCTCCTGTCCGGTCCGAAGGCGAGTCGTCTGCCGGTCCGGACTCTGCGGACAGTTTTACTGTAGCATTGCCGATTCCTGCAGATCCGTCCGGGTATGCAGACAGGTGCCCATGCCCAAGCCTGCCCATGTCGCGGCAAACCTGTCGGCCACCTGGAGCAGGCGGTCTTATGGAGGCCGATGATGAAAGAAATTTCTCTCCACAACGATAGATCCTTTCAAGAAATTGTACGTAAAAATTTTGTTTACTCCGATAAAAGCGAGTATATTTATAAAATTCTTAAAGTTGACAAATTCAAGAGATGAGTCCTGTCCCGGCCCAGGCGGTTCGGCAAATCCCTTTTTGTTGACACCATACATGATCTGTTCCGGGGTGACCGGAAACTTTTCGATGGACTGTGGAGCGACGGAAGCGATTACGAGTTCGAAAAGCACCCGGTCCTGAACTTCAGTATGGCCTTTACCGAGATTTCATCCAAAGACGACCTTATCTCCGCGATCAAGGAGAATTTGAGGGATATGGCCGTTGAGCAGAACGTGACCGTTACCTCGAATTCATACGGAATGATGCTGGAACAACTTCTGAAAGCCCTTTCAAAGGAGCATGGTGTCGGCGCAGTCATACTGGTAGACGAGTACGATGCTCCGGTGACAGATCATATTTCTGATAAGGACCTTGCCTTGGCCAACCGGAATGTACTTCATGATTTTTTCAGGGTCATGAAAACAAACATCAAATACATTCACTTAGCCTTCATCACAGGCATCACCAGGTTCACGATGAACTCCATGGACTCAGGTCCGAACAACTTCATGGACATCTCGCTTCTGCCAGAATACGCGGGAATCTGCGGCTCACACCCAGCGATCTTGACTCCTGTTTTGGAGACAGGTTCAGGAGACACTCGATAGCCTCAAAGCCAAAGGCGGACTGCCGCAGAGCGCCGACATCGATGATCTGAAGGCGGAAATTTAAAAATGGTACGATGGGTACAACTGGCTCGGAAGCGAGCGTGTCCTTAACCCGTACTCCATACTTCATTTTTTCAAAAAGAATGAATTCGGCTCTTACTGGCCATCGACAGGACATCTTTCGCACCTGTCCGCACTTATAAGGGAGAATCCGCTGGACTACATCAATTTAAAGCTTGACACCCATCCTGCCAGGAAGATCAGAAAAACAGAACTTTCAGACATCAGTCTAGTGCCTGTCCTGTTTCACAGCGGATATTTGACAATCGACAGCAAAACAACCAGAACAATCACTAAAATTTTCGAAGAACCGCAGGAAGAAGCCTTCACGTTCAGAATTCCCAACATGGAAGAAGCAATCAATTACGAATTTTCAATTTTGAGGGATATTTTTAAACCGGCTCAGCAATATTTAAGCAACTTGTCTATGTCTTTTCCTGACGCCCTGCTGAACAGGAACTCCGTTGAAGTGGTAAGGATGCTGCATGATCTTCTTGTCTCAATGTCTTTTCATCAGCACCCTTCCGGCCATGAGGATTCGCCGGATCGGATATTCGAATCTGAGAAGATTTATCATGGCTTGCTCCATGTCTCTTTTCTTTCTGCAGGGTTCAACGTCATGAGTGAAGCGTCCGGAGGCGAAGGACGCTCGGACATCACACTGTTTCTTCTTGACAAAACATGCGTTGTGATTGAACTGAAATACTGCGCTCCGTCCAGTCGGCATCTCGATGCAAGTGATGGGGGAGATCAAGAAAAGCAGTTAGTAGAAGAGACGAGAAAGGAGAAGGATCTCACCACAGCTTTAAACAGCGCCGAAGAGCAGATGAGGAAAAAGGACTACGCCGGACCCTACAGGGCAACTGGGCACAAAGTTATATGCATGGCCCTTGCCATTCGCGCTCGCACAGAAGTGGCGGTACGTTTTGTTGATATTCAAACTGCAAATGAAAAAATTAAATGATTAAGTTCTTACAAAGCGTACGAATCACATGAATCATAAGAATCATAATAATTATTTTAGCATAATTAATCACAGAGATCATGCAGTTTATGATTGTTTTGAACACATGTGACAGAATATGGTAAATCGCCAAACAAGCCATCGCTTTACGGAAGCTCCTGGCGAGCTTTCCGCCAGCCGTTTTCACATTCCGACGGACGGAGCATAAGTCCGAATCGCCTGAGCGTTCCGGAAACTGCGCGAAACAGCTGACTGATGCCTGATCAGCAGGTCATGACGCCAGCGGACCTCGACAAGCTTCTCGGACGCGATTGCCCTTGCGGACGCAGTACTCCGTGAGGGAAACCGGCAGTGACAACCATGATCTGCCACATTTGTCATGATGCTGGCCGATCCCGGATAGTCTTGTCCATCGCGTCATGAACTCCTCCCGCAGTACGGGGTGTCGGCAACCGGTCTTCCGGAAATCCCTATAGGACATGACTTCCGTGAGTTGTTTCCTGAATTCTCGGGGATTCATGTTTCTCCCGGGGACACTGTCTTCTTTCGGCGTTTTCCGGCATGATTCCTGGCTTAAAGTTGAATTCCAGGCTGACTGGTGAGACACGTGGACCTGCTGGAGGCACCCGGCATGACCTCCGTGACGTCCGCTTTCCCGGAGAGAGCCGGGCGGAAAAGTCCCGCGACAGCGCTCCCGGCGGCCATTTCTGCCGAAATGCGCGGCTGGCGCTTGCTTTGGCGTGGGGGATGACATATATTGCCCCCGGGTATCCTTTCGAAATGGATGCCTTCCGCCGTGTCCCGGTCCACCTGTCAGGACAGCCCGGCTTCAAGGACGCACGCCTTGAAATTCCCGTCCATGCCCGCTCATGGCCCGGCAGTTCGAAAACGACCGGATCCGCCGCTTCGAGCAGGCGCTTCGCCGGAGCGGGGCCTGCGCAATTCAGGGAAAACGTCCATCTCCTGCCGGACCATGCTCGCCCTAGCTTCAGGACATGGCGGCCGGCCGGAACCCGGCACCGGCGGCCTGCCCCTATGCCTGAACGTGAAGTGTCGGTGCGCCGCCCTGCAGTCCCTGCCGTGAGCTTGAGGAGGCCCCCCATGCGGATCGCCCTGTTCGTCCTTTCTGCCCTGCTGCCCGTGCTCTGCATCTCCGTTCCTTCCCAGGCCCGGACCGGCGGCGCGGATTCGCTCCAGTCCCCTGCGGCTCCCGCCGAATCGGACCCCTCCGCCGGCGCGGCCGCGCCGCCCGCCGCGGCTCAGGTTCAGGAAAAGCCGGCAGGCCCCGCCTCGGCGCCTGCCTCGGACGAGTCCGCCAGGGCCCTGGCCCGCGGCCTGAACGGGTTCGGATGGAATCTCTACCGGGCCCTGGCGGCGGAAGACGGGAACGTCTTCGTTTCGCCCCTGTCGGCAGCCGAGGCGCTTGCCATGACCCACGCCGGCTCGGGGGGCGGCACGCGGGACGAGCTCGCGGCGGCGCTGGGCTTCCCCTATTCGGGCGACGAGCTCGCCCGATCTTGGAAGTCGCTGCGGGAGGAGCTTGTATCTGCCGGCGGGGCCGGCGGGGGGGAGGCCGTCTTCGCCCTGGCGGACTCGCTTTGGCCGGACAGCGCCGTCGCCCTCAGGAGCGAGTATCTGGATGCCCTGACACGGGCTTTCGGGCCTTCGGTCTTCCCCGTGGACTACAGTTCCGACGCCGAGGGGGCCAGGGTGGCGATTAACGACTGGACCCTGGACGTCACGAACGGCAGGATAGGCGATCTGGTTGCCTCCCCCCTCCCCGAGGAGACGGTCCTGGTCCTGGTGAACGCCGTCTACTTCAAAGGGAAGTGGCAGGACGCCTTCCCCGGCGGCGGGACGGAGGAGGGGGACTTCAGGGAGTACGGCGGGAAGGCCGCGAAGGTCATGTTCATGAACCGCACGGCCAGCTTCCCCTACCTTGAGGACGATCTGGGCCAGGCTCTGGAGCTCCCCTACCTGGGAGGCAGGCTCTCGATGGTCGTGCTTCTTCCCGCGGACGGCGAAGGCGGGCTCGCGAGGCTCGAGGCGGCCGCGACGGGCGAGTCCCTGGACGCCCGCCTCCGGGCCCTGGCTGCCAGGCGCGCGGCGGTGAAGCTCCCGAGGTTCGCTTTCTCCTGGGGCACGAAGTCGCTCAGGGACGCCCTGGAGGCATTGGGGGTGAAGGAGGCCTTCACGGACGCCGCCGACTTCTCCGCCATGTCGGGGACCCGCGGCTTCAGGATCTCCGATGTCTTCCACAAGGCCTTCGTGGAGGTGAACGAGGAGGGGACCGAGGCCGCCGCCGCGACCGGCGCGGGCATGGTCCCCACCTCCATGCCGCTCCCTCCGCTGGAGTTCACGGCTGACAGGCCCTTCCTCTTCCTCATCCGGGACAGGGCCACCGGGGCCGTCATATTCCTGGGGCGCTTCTCCGGACCTCCGGCCTGATCCCCGGCAGTCGGCTCCGTGCCGCAACCGCCTCCCAGCCCGGCTCGATCCGGCGGGGCCGCGTGCCCAGCGGCATTGGGGGGGCGCGGAGGGGCGGCGGAATCCCCTGCGCCGAAAGTGCGCGGAACCTGTCCGCACCGGAGGGCCGGGACCGGCCTGCACGCCGTCCTTCTTCCGGCCCGTACGCGAAAGGAGTTCCGCATGAGGCTTCATCCGTCCGGCGTCCCGGCCCTGCTCGTTGCCCTGTCGCTTTCCGCGGCGTCTCCGGCGATTCCGGCAGGCGGCGCGGCGGCTTCCGGCGGCGGTTCCGGTTCCGCGACGGCCGCCCTGGAAGCATCTTCAGACCCCGTTGCCCCGCTCGGCCCTCCGGGCGATACGGCTCCTCCTGCGCCCGGTGCCAGGACCCTTGTCGCGGCCCTGAACGGTTTCGGCTGGGATCTCTACCGCGAGTTGGCGGCGGAAGGGGGGAACGTGTGCGTCGCGCCCCTGGCCGTGGCGGAGACACTGGCCATGGTCCACGCCGGGGCGGCCGGCGGGACGCGGGACGAGCTGGGGAGGGCTCTCGGGCTCCCGTACGGCGGGGACGAGCTCGCCGGGGCCTGGCGGGATCTGAAGCGGGCCCTGCCGAACCCCCTTGTGCTGGAGGACACTGCGGCGGTCTTTCTCGTCGCCTCCCTTTGGCACCAGCGCGGGATCCCTCTTCGCCGGAAATATCTGGAAGGCGAGGAGAGGACCTTCGGGCCCTCCGTCTTCCCCGCGGCCTTCCGGGGCAGCGTCCTCGGGGCCAGCAAGGCCATGGAGAGCTGGATCCTGCGCGTCACGGGCGTGAGGATGGGCGGCATTGTGCCCTACCGTCCCGGGCCGGGGACCGTGATGGTTCTGGTGAGTTCGCTGAGCTTCACGGGGCTCTGGAGGGAAGCCTTCCCGGAGGACGGCATCCGCAGGGGGTTCTTCCGTCTTGGGGAAGAAAGACACGTTGAGGTCGGTTTCCAGCGCCGCGCCGGCATGTACCGCTACATGGAGGACGGCGCGGGCCAGGCCGTGGAGATTCCCTACAGGCGGGGCAGGTACACGATGACGGTGCTCCTCGGCGCCGGGGGGGGGGACGGGGATCTGGCCGCCCTGGAGAGGGACGCCTCCCCCGAGGCCCTCGAACGGCGGCTCCGGGGCCTGAGCTGGCGGCACGTGGAGCTGGAGCTCCCGGAATTCCGGCTCACCGGCAAGTCGATGTCGCTTAAGGGCCCCCTGGAGGCGCTGGGGGTGAAGACCGCCTTCACGGCCCGGGCGGATCTCTCGGGCATGGCCCGGCCCGGCGAACTCAGGATCTCCGACGTCTTCCACAAGGTCTACGTGCAGGTGGACGAGGACGGCGACACCGGTCCTCCGGACGGCGGGGGCGCCATCGCGGGCTCGCCGCCGCTCCCGCCCGCGAGCTTCCGCGCGGACAGGCCGTTCATGTTCTTCATCCGGGACATCGTCACGGACGGGTTCCTGGCCATGGGGCGCGTCTCAGACCCGAGGGACCGGTAGGGCCCCCCCTCCCGCCCTGAAGTCCGCCCCCGGACGCGCCCGCCCTTCGCGATCTCCCTGCCCCGCCGTCGGGGCGCAGTCCGGACCGGGGCCGTAGCCCCGCATTCCCAATCCAGAGCCGGAATTCCGGGCCGGAGGCCAGCCGGCAGCACCTGCCGCGGCCCCTCCGGACCCGGCCCCGCGAAACGCGGAGGAGACTTCCATGAGACACATGCTTCTCACACTGCTTCTGGCGGCGGCGGCGCTTCACCCGCTAGCCTGGCCCTCCCGGGCCGCGGCCCAGCCTGCGGGCGGCACAGGGATCGAGATCTCCCCCGAGGCTGTGGGAGCCGCCTCGGGCGCCACGGCCTTCGGGCTTGAGCTGTACCGCTCGCTTGCCCCTCGCGACGGGAACATCTTCATCTCCCCCGTCTCCGTGGCCGGGGTGCTCGCCATGGCCTACGCGGGGGCAGCGGGGGACACGGCCGAGGCATTCGAGGGGGCCCTGGGGATTCCCTACAGGGGCGAGGCGCTGCTCAAGTCCTGGAAGGGGCTCCTGGACAGCCTGGACGCCGCATCGGGGGATGGTTCGGAGCTCTCTCTGGCGGGATCCGTCTGGCCGGACAGCGCCGCGAAGCTCAGAAGGGGGTACGTGAGGAGCGTCGAGCGGACTTTCGGGGCGAAGGTCCTGCCCCAGGACTTCGCCGGCGGGGGCGATGCCCCCAGGCTCGCCATAAACGAGTGGGCTGCAAGGGAGACCAGGGACAGGGTGAGGGACCTCGTCCCGATGCCGCTTCCGCCGGACACGCGGCTGGTGCTCGCTAACGCCGTCTATTTCAAGGGGGGGTGGCGCGAGCCGTTCGACAGGGCCGAGACCAGTGAGGGTCGCTTCCGGGCCCCCTCGGGGAGCGTCGCGGGGCCTTACAAGCCCCCCCCCGGGCCCGGAGGCGAAAGTGTGGTCGATCAGGGGGAGCGACCCGAGTATTCCAACCTC
>JAISEQ010000527.1 GCA_031264045.1 Deltaproteobacteria bacterium | reverse complement strand
ACGTTCCGGGAGCCCGGCCAGGTCTCTACCGGTGCCCGGCACTCCGTCCTCGCCCGCCGGGTCATGCCCCGCACGAGCAATCAAAATTCTCGACCCTGCCGTCCGGCAGGATAGCCTATGAGGGGAGGGAAGCGCTGGTCCGGTCCCCTGCCCCGTTGACCCCGTCATTCGTAAGCCCGTAGCCCCGGACTGCCGATGGCAACCCCAGGAGGACGGCAACGCTCCGCGCCTCTTCACAGAGAATCGACCCTCCTGTGAAAAGGCAACTCCTCAGATCCCCTTTTCGTAAATTGATGATGCCCTCCAGAAATCGCCTCCCAGCCGCACAGATCAATTCCAGGCAGATGCGACCCTGCCTGTGGATGGGTTACAGAGGGGAGGCTTGCCCCCACCTCATAACCCCCGTGAACAGATGCTATGAATTTGAGCTTCAAGAGTCAACCCCTCAATAGATCATTGTAGCGCTAAGACTGTGCGATGTATCCTGAGGGAAAACGTAGCCGCTGAAAACCGATGACGAATGATGGAGCTTCGAGGATGCCGAATTGAATTCAGGAAATAGACAGCCTGTATGCTATATGGTCATGGGCTGATAAAGCTTTCGGCGGAAATATGATGGCTTGACCTGGAAAATTTTGCGGATTCTTGGAGAGGATCGTTTGCCGAGCGGAGCCGGACTGCCCGCTTTCGGGCACAGATTCTCTCCGACGAGTTCCCCTCCGACTTCCCTCCGGCGAGCTCATTTCCATGAACGAAAAGTGAAACGTCTTTAGTCAGGACTGCGCACATGCGCTGGCTGGAACGGAACGATTCCATATATTGATGACACAGACAAATACGCCAACATAATATGGTATTTCCAGACTTTAATGATCATCAAAAATCTGCGCCGAGTCTGTGGCATCGGCTTCCGGAGGCCAGTGTTCGGGGTGCAATTAATTTTATGGAATGAAAGTGCCCTATTGACAGGGATCAAAAATGACCTATAATCAAGAATCGGGATGAAGGTTGGAAATCCGCGAATCGGGGTCGGCTGAATGCGTTCCAATTCGGCCGTTAACTTTCGGGCGGATTCCGTCTCTGCCCGGCCGGGCGGTTTTCCGTAAGCGAGTTGCCCTGCGGGTGCCGCGCGAAGGTGTTCCTGTTGCCAACGCCTGCCGTTCACAGTCTGTCGTCCTCTCATCTTTTCCGGTTCGCCTGCGCGGCAGGGGGGAGCCGTGAGTCAGGGCAGACCGAGGTATTTGGCATGTTTATTGCCTTTATCTCTAATGGGGGGTGTTGCGCAGTGAACTGCCGGGTTTCGGCCGGATTCAGATCCGTCCGCCTTCTTCTCGGGAAAGGGCGGGCTTTTTTATGCCGTACGGACGGGCCCGTCCGTACGGGAAAGCGACATGGTCCGTCCGGCTGTCCGGCAGAACAAGGGGATTTCAGCTCCCCCCAGTATGACAGTTTCTGTAAGTTTTACGGCGCGGACATGCCGACCCCTTACGTTCATGTCCGCTTGAAACGTTTGACGGCACGATTTCCAAATCGCCGGGGAGCGGAGAGGGCCGCTGGTCTTTTGACCGTTTCCTGGCCAAGCAGGTGAATTGAATGAAAACGATGATCGGTCTGGCCATCTTTCTCGCTTCGGTAAATTTCTGCGCGGTGTCCCGGGCGGATTTCGCTCCGTCGGCTGAGACGACGGCGGAGCTCGCCGCCTTAGGAGACGGGGCTTCCCTGCCGGCCGTCATCGATGAAGGCGAACTGGACTCGCCGCCGATGTTCCTGCTCGCGCAGGCCGCGCAGCCGGCCTCTTCGGGAGGCGGGGACGACGGGAAGTACGTCACTGTACAGTCGGAAGGGATCGGCACGACCAAGCTGGAGGCCATGAACGCGGCCTGGATCGAGGCGGTGCGGTCCGCCATCGGGATGTACCTCTCGATCTCCACGGAGGTCCTGAACGATGAAATTTACGAGAACCTCGTTGCGTACAGCCGGGGCCGCGTCAATTCATACAGGGAACTTTCCGCGACCCAGTCGGACGGGGTGTGGCACGTCACGATAGAAGCCGAGATCGAGAAGGACGTGCTCGTCGAAACCGTGGCCGCCGCGTCCAGCGCCACCGCCTCCGTTGAAAACAGGACGCTCGCCTCCATCTCGACCGAAGCCGCGAGGCAGAAAAGTGCTGCCGAGCTGATTCAAGCGTTCGGGGCGAGTTTCAAGCCTCTGGATTTTGTCGTCACGGCAGTCGGCCAACCGGCGCTGATGGACGACGGTTCAGTTAATTTAGATTTGCATTTTGATTTCAACGTTGAAAAATACAATCAAGTGTATTTGAATGATTTAGTAAAATTGCTGGAACAATTGTCCGACTATAAAGGTGAGATTAGTTATAGTGTAAATACTATTGAAAGGAATATTCTAGCTGATTCGATAAGATTTAACAACGGAAAATTCGTAACAAACGTTAAGAATTTTCATCTGGGTTCCGCTTATTATTTACAGAATTCAGATTTACCGCCTCAAAGTCAAGAGGACCGGGGAAATTATTTTTGGATTGCCATTGCGAAAGATTCATCATTCTGCCATGTATTCAAGCTGAAAAGGGCATATGAAAATGATTTGACAGATATTTTGAAACTGGCCCGGGGGACATTCAATGTGATTTTACAGGCGTATAATGAAAATATGCTGGTGAATACGCGTGCAGTTGAAATACATGACATAGAATCTATCGGATATTCTGAAATAGGCGATGCGAAAAATATATTTCCACTGTTCAGAGTAATTAGGGGGCATGAAACAGAAGTATCAGGAATTGACAAAAGCATAAAATTCAGCGACAACGCCGATTTTTTACAGCAGAATACTGAAATCAGAGTGTTCGTAACTCTGAAATAGAATGAAAATTTTAAGATAACAATTGATATAATCTATATTAATATAGGTGTGACTGAAACGTACGGCATGATCAGTATATTTTCATCAGGCGATAATAGATTGATTAAATTCATCCGCTATGAACGGTTCGAGCATCTTATCGCCGCCGATGTCGAAATCATTTCAAAGTGTCTGGAGAACCCGGCACGTACCTGCCCGGATGGAGCGATCATATGAAACCATGGTATCTAGCCGTTCTGCTGACGGCCTTTCTGCTTTGCCCTTCGCAGGGATACGCGCAGAACTTTTCCGCTGACGATTTCCTGCCGCCAGCGGAGTCCCCGAACGAAGTCGAGGAAACCGGACGGCTCGACGTGAGCGATCCCGCGAGCGTCGCCACCGCGCCGGGAACCGTGACGCACGAGCCCGCAGTCGCGGCGGCATCGGCCCAGGACGCCGCGAACGCCCGCGTGGCGCAGCGCTCCGCCGGCTTCTCGGAACTGAATTTCCCCAGCGGGTACGGTTTTTCCGCGACCGGGGTGGCGTCCTATACCAGGCACGAGAGCGTCGTGGCCACCAGGATCGACCAGCGCAACGCCTACAACCGGGCGTACATGGGCGCCAAGAGGTACCTGTCGGAGGGCCTGTTCGGCCTCTCGAACGAGGGCAAGACGGCGGTGGCCGAGTCGATGGTTAACCTCGACGACGCTTCTGGCCCCACCCGGACCAGGGCGGAGACGCTCACCGAGGAGAGCATCACCCAGAGCGTGGAGGCCCTGCTCAGGGGATACGTCGTGTACGACGTGCATGACGACTTCGACACCTCCACCGTCTACGTGACCATCGTGACCACGCCGAAGACCCAGGGACACTTCGAGCGCCCCGAGCCCGACGCCATAGCTGCCGGCTCGGTCGCGGAAGGCCTGGGGCAGGCGTTGGCCGAGATCAGGAAGGGCCTGGTACCTCCGGTGGGAGGCAGGACGGTGTTCGTGCCCGCCACGGGCGAGCTGGCCTTCGTGGGATTCGGGAGCGCGGTCGTCCGAGTCGATTCCGATGCCGCCCTCCAGGCCAAACACAACGTGAACGCGGAGCGGATTGCCAGGATGAGGGCCGCCGATGCTCTCTTCGGCATCATCACCGGGGACAGGGTCACCGCCGTGGACAAGCTCGATTCCCAGTCGAGGGAGCTCCTGGCCGACTTCGAGGCGGCCTCGAAGGACGACCCGCTCGCGGCCGCCGGGGCGGGCTCGGGATCCCCGGGCTACAGGGCGCTGGCGGAACGGAAGAGGGAGTTCACTTCCGTTGAGTCGAGCTCGTCGGCCATAACCAGCCTCCGGAGCGGCGTCCTGCCCCCCGGCGTTAAGAGCCAGGGCTGGCGCGACCCGGAAAACGCCTTCGCCTACTCCGTGGCGGTCTATCTCCCCAGCGCCACGGCCCGGGCGGGCCAGGCGGCCGAGTCGATGCGCAGCGGCACCATCGTCCGGCCCCCGTCCGGATCCGTCCGGGGGGGCGGCGGCCCGGCGGGTTCGGCTTCCGCCCAGGGCTCCCCTGACGCGGGTCCCCTGACCCAGGGGCCCAGCGGGAGGGTGCAGGGCGATGACGATTTGTGACGCGCTCCTCGCGTCCGCCATGGCGCTTCTGGCCGCCGCCGGACAGGCGGCGGCCCCGGCAGGTGCCCCGGCGGGGGACTCGCCCTTCGACCGTCCCGAGTTCTGGCTGGCCAACCCGGACGAGGCCAGGGCCCGGGACGCCTGGGAGAACGGGGCCAGGTGGTCGGCGGGCAGAGGCGCCCATGCGGTTTTCCGGGGTGGGGAGATCTACGGGTTCGCGGAAGCCCGGATCCCCGGGGACGAAGACGGGGGCATGCAGGCCAGGCTGGACCGCGTCTATGCCTCCCGCACGGGGACGAGGGCGGTGAGGGCCGCCGGGCTGTTCGCCTTCTCATCGTTAGAATGCCCGGCCCTCGCGGGCTACGCTGGGATGCAGGCGGATCTGCCCCTGTGCTCGAATATGACGGTTAAGTCCTCGTTCGCGGTCGCCTGGGACGGGCGGGCGGCGGGCATCGCGCGGATACTCGCGGAGGACGTCTGCTCCTGCCGGAAGGCCCTGGGCCGGGACAGCGGCGGGGACAACTCCGGGACCTTCTTCGGGCAGATAGCCAGGCAGGAGGTGGCCCGGCTGGCTGAGGAAGGGCTCGCGGCCGAGATTCCCCTGTTCTTCGAGGCCCACCGCGACAAGAAGGTGTTCCTGGTCCCGGAGCTTATCGTCGTGGTCGAGGCCATGCTCCAGACCGGTCGCCCGGAGGACGCCGCCGCGTTGTTGGACGAGGTCGCGGGCGGGTTCGGGGACGGGCTGGATTCCGAGCAGTGGGAAAAGCTCGGGGATCTGTGGTACCGGGCCGGCCTGAAGGATCGGGCCGTGGAGGCCTACAACGAGGCCGGGCGCCGGCTGCACTGATCGGGCTCCCCGGCTCTCCGGAGGGTCCGCCGGAATTCCGGAGCGGTGCGGCGGACCCTGAAGCGCGTGTCGGAACCGGTCGCCCGGGCCGGGGGAAGCCGGGCGACCGTCCGGGCACTGAAGGACTTCCGTTCCCGTCCGGACCGGACCGCGCGGACGGGGAACGGGAAGGGAGGCGGCACCGGAACCATGGCACCCGGCAACACGGCAAACGACATGCGCACGGGCCTCCTGACCCAGCTGTTCGTCCTGGTCTCATTCGCCACGGCGGGCTTCTGCTATTTTTTATGGAGCCTCCAGCTGCCCTGGGCCATAAGCCGGGGCGGGCTGACCGCCAAGCCCGCGCCGGCCGTGGCCGCTTCTGCTGGCGGCAGCCCCTTTCATGTGGTCCGTCATGGCGCCGGCGACCGATCAGGGTTTCCTGGCCCTGTCTTCCGCGACCGGCGTCCAGGCGGACGCGCTCGTCCGGGCCGCCGCGCTGTCCGCCTGCGCATCCGGAATCCTGCAGACGCTGGCCATCCTCCTTCTCGGATCCGTTTTCCCCAGGGTCCGGGCCCGGCGGATGTCCCGTCAGCCCTCCCGGCGGGGGTGCGGCCGTGCCGGCCCTGTTCCTTCCCCGCTCTTCCCTCTTCTCGTCCCCGCTCTTCCCTCTTCTCGTCCCCGCTCTTCCCTCTTCTCGTCCCCGCTCTTCCCTCTTCTCGTCCCCGCTCTTCCCGGGTCTTCTCCGCCAAAACGGGGGATTGATCCGGAGCCAGGGATTTCGTATATTGGGTAAGGGAATGCTCCTGATCCGGAGCCCTTTTTGGACGGCGCGGAGCCGAAACGAGAATCGTATGGACATGCCTTTACCCCCTCTTCCCATAGGCAATCCTCTTTTTGAGGAGCTCAGGCAGGAAAATGCCGTCTACGTCGACAAGACGATGTATCTTCCGGAACTTCGGAAGAAGGGCAGGTTCATCTTCTGCGCCCGGCCCCGGCGTTTCGGCAAGTCGCTGACGGTCAGCGCCCTCGATGCCTTCTACTCGGGAAGGAAGGAACTTTTCCGGGGGCTCGCCGCCGAGAAGACCGTGTGCTTACCGGATTTCGTTTCCCGTCCGGTCATCCGCCTCGACATGTCCCATGTTGCTGGCAGTGAGAGCAAAGAGATTTTAATAAAAAGACTCATGAGACGCCTTGGAGAAAACGCCGCGCGGCACAATGTCACACTGAGGGGTGCCGATTATCCGGATACATTTTCTTGTCTTTTGAAGGACGTCCATGACACGAGCGGCCAAAAAGCGGTCCTCCTTATTGACGAGTACGATGCCCCCCTCATCAACCTCATCGAGAAGGACAAGCGGTTATACGACAGTAAGATGCTTGACGTAACACGTGACGTCATGCAGGATTTCTATACGCAGATCAAAGCGTCGGTGGAAGACATCGAGCTCGCCTTCATCACAGGGATCACCAAGTTTTCCAGGACGGGAGTCTTTTCCAAGCTCAACGGCCTTATCGACATCACCCTCTCTCCGAAATTCGGCGCTTTCATGGGCTACACCCATGAGGAGCTGAAGACAAGTTTCGCTCCCTTCATAACCGCTGCGGCCTCCGAACTGGAGATGAGCGAAGAAAAACTTCTGGATGAAATTCGGGATTACTATGATGGTTTTTCCTTCGATGGATCAGTGGAGCTGTATAATCCCTTTTCCGTCCTCTCTTTCTTCGACGAGAATGAATTCGGCAACTTTTGGATGGAATCGGGCTCCAACACCTTCATAAGGACTTTTCTGCGGGACAAGGCACTTACGGCGGATCAGTTCCAGGGCAAAACAGTCGACTACAATTTTGCCAGAACTCCCGGGGAAATCGATGCCACCTCCCCTGAAGGATTCCTCTACCAGTCAGGCTACCTGACCCTCCGCCGTCTCAAAGGCGAGAAGAAGTATATCCTGGAATATCCCAACCGCGAGGTCCGCGAGGCAATTTCCACCCTGTTCCTTCAGAACGTCATCTCAGACTGGGGCGGCACTTACGAAGCCGGCAGGAATCTTTCAACCTGCCTGGCTTCCGGCGACGTCCCCGGCATGATAAGCGTCCTGAGGCAGCTTCTCGCCAGCGTCTGCTACTATGATCACCTGGACGCGAGCCGCGGGCCTCAGGCGCGTACGCTTCAG
>JAISEQ010000543.1 GCA_031264045.1 Deltaproteobacteria bacterium | reverse complement strand
CCCCGCCCCCGCAGGTTCCGGAAACGCCGTCGATCCTGACGTCCGGCCGGAAGCCCCCGCCCCCGCAGGTTCCGGAAACGCCGTCGATCCTGACGTCCGGCCGGAAGCCCCCGCCCCCGCAGGTTCCGGAAACGCCGGCGATCCTGACGTCCGGCCGGAAGCCACCGCCCCCGCAGGTTCCGGAAACGCCGGCGATCCTGACGTCCGGAAGGAATCCGACCCCTCCGCGTCCCCAGGTGCCCCGGAGCCCCCGACCGGCCCTCAGCCCCCGATACCGGAGCCCCGTGCCGTCCCGCTCGATCCAGAAATTCCTGGGGGGTCGGCCGTTCCCGACGGCGCGTCCCCGTCCGACAACACGAACGGCGGGGAACGGGACACGTTCAGCCCGCCGCCCGCGGCGCCTGAGCTCCTGGCGGTTTCCAGCGCCGTCCGGACTGCCGGGTTCTCCTTCGTTCCCGACGTCGCGGCCCGGGACGATCCTCCCGGCGGCACCGAAGGCGCAGGCGGCCGGGAGCCCCGAGAAATCTTCGCGCCCGGCAAGGAGCCTGAAAGCCTTCCGGACCCTGCCGTTTCCGCTTTCCCGAACGGGCCCGCACCCCCCGGCACCCCGGCCGGCGCCGAAGGGGACGGCGGCGCTAAGGCCGAAAGCGGCGCCGGGAACGCGGGAGGCGCGGGGACTGCCGGACCTCCGCCCGAGACTCCCGATCCCGGAAGCCCGGAAATTTCCGGAGCGCCGGGGGATGCCCTTCCCGCGGCCGTCCCGGCCGCTGCCGCCGGCGGAGCAGGCGATCCCGGCCGAGACTTTGCCGGAGCCGCGACCGGGACGGGAGGAGGAGCGGCCCCTCCGGGAGCCGGGGGAGAGCCCTCCGCCCCGGAAAGCCCCGCCGTTCCCGGAGCGCCGTCCGCTCCCGGAACTCCCGTGCCCGGATCCCCAGGCCCCGAGCCCGGAACGGGGGAGCCGGCGGGAACGGGGGACGGGCCTCCGCTCCCCGCCGCCGACCTTCCCGAGGCCATGACGCTCAGGGCCGGCATCCTGGAGGTCACGGGCGGGGACATACCGGTCATGCTCTCCGACTTCAGGGCCTTCGCGTCGGGCATCGCGCCGGGCGCTCCGGTCCCGCCGCCGCCCCTCTCGCTCGTGCTGGAAATGCCCTTCGCGCTGGAGCTCCTTAAGGCCGAAGACGTGGCTCTCCACGCGGGAGGGCGGAAAATCCTGAGCGCCGAGGAGCTCACCGTGACGGGACCTTTCGAGAAAGGCGCGGCCGCCCCCCGCATGGAGACCCGGTTCAGGGGCCTGGAAGCCGTCCTTCCGCCCTTCCCGCTCAGGGACCCGTGCTCCCGGGAGATCCCCCAGGGGACGCGTGCCGCGGACCGGACCCGCGGCTCCTCCGGGGAAGGGGGGACGCGCCTTCCCGTCTTGGACGCGACGCTCGTGACCGTATACGATGCCGGAAAGCGGACCCTCGCGATCCCGGAGCTCCGGATAGCGGCGGAAGGGCTCTTCTCCGCGAACGCGAGCCTCTCGCTCGAGGACGCGGGCCCCGGGTTCCTGGAAGGGCTGAAGGCCACCCCGCTCACGAGACCCTGCGGGTTCCTGAGATCTCCCGCCTTCCGGGAGCTGCGCCTGGGCGCCCTCGCGCTTTCCTACGCCGACGGCGGACTGCTGCGGGGACTCGTGGAGGCGGCCGCCCCGGAGCGGGGCGCCGCCGGTTTCCCCCCGCCCGGCGGCGCCAGCGCCCCCCGGGAAAGCCGGGATCCGGCCGGACCCGCGGAGGCGGACGGCGCGGAAGCCCCCCGGAAAAGCGCGGAAGCCGCCCTGGGGGCCCGTCTGGGAGTGCTGGCCCTCTACCGCATGGATCCCTTCGCCGAGAACGCCCACGAGATAGCGGACGCAGTGGCCGGCTTCATAGCCGACCCGCGGACGTTCGAGGCAGCCCTGATCTCCGAAGTCCCCTTCCCGCTTGCGGACGCGGGCACGGAGCTCATGGAACCCCTGTCCGATCCGGACGATCCTGGATCCCTCAAGAAGGCGGCGGCCTTCCTGTCCCGCCTCAGGGTTTCGGTATCCTTCAACGGCGGCCCCGAAACGGAGATCCGCTGGAGGTCCGCCGTCCCCCCCTTCATGGCCGGACCCGTCCCCGGACCTTCGCGCCCTCCCCTGGAAGCCGCGGAAGTCCCCGAAACCGAGAGATAGGCCGCGTCCCGCGCCCCCTCCGCCGTCCCGGTCCGCCCCGGAACGGAAGGCGGCCGGTCCGCATGCCCGGAAACGCCTTCCGCGTCCCGCCGGGCGCGGCATGCCCCCGGGCCCGCCTTCCGCTGTCGCGGTCCCCGTGCTGGACATCGGCCCTGCTGACGGTTAAACTGCCTGAGGCCCCGTCCCGTACGGCATGCGCCGGCACTCAGCCGCCGCCCGCGCTTGCCGCCCGCCCAGCGCGCGGGCCGTCCGCGCCAGACCCGGCTCTCCGCCGGAGGGGAAGACCTCCAAGCCCACATGACCGAAACGAAGCCACCCGGCGCCTTCAACCGCTTCATGAACGTCCTGTCGTCGGGATTCGCGCCCCCGGAACCCGTCACCGTGTTCCGGGGCGAATCCGAATTCAGCCGGATCACCGTGAAGGACTGCGGGGATCTGCGCACCCTGTACATGGGCGAGGACGCCCGGGAGTCCGAGACCTCCATCTCTCTCACGAACCCGCTCGCCGCCGTCTTCGAGTACCCGGGCATGATGTTCCTGTCGCTCGCGATCTCGCCGCTGAATTCCGACATCACCATGCTGGGGCTCGGAGGGGGCTTCATCCCGAGGCTCTTCCAGGCATACATGCCGCAGAGGAGGCTCACGGTCGCCGAGGTGGACCCCCTGGTCTTCGAGGTGGCGAGCACCTACTTCTTCTTTTCCCCGGGAGGGAACGTGTCGGTCGAAATCGCGGACGGCCTGGAGCACGTGTCGTCCATGCCTCCCGGCGGCGCGGACCAGATCTGGCTGGACGCCTTCAACGGCAACTATATCCCCGCCCACATGGCGACGGACGGATTCATGGAGCTGTGCCGCTCCAGGCTCAGGCCCGGAGGCCTCCTGGTCCAGAACCTCCACCAGACCAGGATGGACTGCTACAGGACACAGCTGAGGCGCACCATGGAGATCTTCGGGGGCGTACCCCTGGTCTTCGCGGGCAGGAAGTCCGCCAACGCCGTGGTGATGAGCTCCCGTCAGGACGATGTTCCCTGGACCCCGCCCGGCGTGAAGTCGGTCGTCCGTCTCGCGCGGGAGTTCGGCCCGGTCGGCCCGTACAATCTCGCGAACGAGTCGCAGAAGCGCGTCGCTAGCCCGGAGCTGGTCCTCTGACACGCGCCGCGGCTGGCCCCGCGCTGACGCGGCCTGACGGAAACCTTCCGCAGGGGCCTGTTCCCGCGCCGTCCGGCGGTGTGCCGTCCGATGGGAAGCCGGATGTCGCCCGGCACCTCCGGAAGCAGCCGCCGGAACTCCTCCGTGCCATGGCCGGAAGAGTCCCCGAATAGCCTGAAAAGACGCGGGAGGCCGCTATTGCCCGCATCGGGCCGGACGACGCCGCCCCCGGCTGACGCCGGAGACCGCCCGCAACGCTCCCGAAGCGGCTGAGGCGGGAACGGTTCCGCCCGGAAACAAGCGGACCGTCCGGAAAGTCGGCAGGCCCGTGCCCGTCCGCGCCCTGCCCGCCGCGGGAGGCAGCTGGTCTCCCGAAAAGACGGTTCCGGCGGCGCGGTACGGCAGATCCGGGAACGGCAAGCTCAGGATCCCCCTTAAACGGGGAGCATGCACGGTTGCGTCGTCATGCCGGACATGCAGCGTGTCAACAAGTCCCCGCATGATATGCCAAACAGAAAATCATGTCAGTGAATATAAGAGCAAAAATTACAGAACACGTTGAAATATAAAGACTTTTGATACATATTATTCATACGCGAATTCCAGGGCCTTGGCAGACCATAAAAAAGAAGGCCCCCGCCGGACAGGGACGCGAAATTCCCTGCCCCTCGGGGGCCATCTCGCTGACAACGGTGTCGACCGCCGGTCACCGGAAACCGTCTCCGATCCGCCGACGGAGCCGCGGGGACCGTGTTCCCCGCCTGCCGCGAAGGCGCTACCTGACGGCGGCCTTCCTGGGCGCGCTCTTCCTGGGGGCCGCAGGCTTCCTCGCCGCAGGCTTGCGGGCGGCCGCAGGCTTCCTCGCCGCGGGCTTGCGGGCGGCCGCGGGCTTCCGGGCCGCAGGCTTCCTCGCCGCAGGCTT
>JAISEQ010000539.1 GCA_031264045.1 Deltaproteobacteria bacterium | reverse complement strand
GGCTTCCCGTCCAAGGCGTCTCAGGCCCGCCAGATCAACGTCCGGGCTAACCCCGCGTGTCCCGCGGTTCTTATCGATGAGCAGGCCGAGTATGCGCAGGCCTTCGGCACGGATGTTCAGCGCCGCGTTCAGGTCCCTGTCCTGGGCGTGTCCGCACTCTTCGCAGACATAAACGCGCTCCGAAAGACCCATTGCCGTCTTCACAGTTCCGCAGGCTGAACAGGTCTTGCTCGAAGGATAGAACCTGTCTATGGCATCCGGTTCCAGACGAAGCGGCAGCAACCGAAAGTCCTGTTCATCAGGTCTTCCTGCTTCCTTGTCGGATATATCCGAAATACGAATGCCTTGTTAGCCATGAATCATGATACCATAGAAGAGATCAGACGGCAATTCCTCACGTTTTCTGTGCCCCGCCGCCGTGAGATCCGGGGAAGGAGGGAGCGATTCCTCCCCGGAGCAAGCTCCGGGGGATTCCTCGCGCAAGACAGTTGAACCCCAATTGCCATTTCCCAAAAGAAGCGACCGACGGCGAAGCGAATCCGCAAGCGCCTGAGACCAGTTCCCGGACGGCCGCGCCGGGACCGCTCCTGATGCGTGGACATGCCCCTGACCGCCTTCGGACCCGGTCCGGCGGTGACCCCGGGGATCGGCGGGCGCGTCCCATCGGGCCGCTCCCGCCGCCTCCGGAAACGGCACTGCGGATCAGATCTCAGCCACGGCGTCTATCTCGACCTTGGCTCCTCGCGGAAGCGCGCTCACCTCAACGGTGACCCTCGCTGGGTACGGCTCCTTGAAGAACTCACCGTAAACCTCGTTTGCCGCCTGGAAGTCCTTCAGATCCGTCAGGAAAACCCCGACCCGGACCACCTTGGCAAGCGAGCTCCCTCCGGCTTCCAGAATGCTTCTGATGTTTCCAAGCGATCTGGACACCTGGCCCCTTATGTCGGGAGACATCTCCCCCGTGGCGGGATCCAGGGGCAGCTGGCCCGAAACGAAGATGAACGGCCCGGTCTTGACGGCCTGGGAGTATGGGCCGATGGCCGCAGGAGCTCCCTTAGTGGCTATTGGCTGTGGCATGGGTGTCCTCGCTCTCTGCCCGCCTGTGGCGGGCGGTCATGATGTTCTGCCGCATTTGCCGGCGGTTGGGACGCTCTTTCCGCCGGAGACGGAAATGACGGGCTAGAGATTCTTGCGGCCGATTCCCCCGATGACGGCTAATTCAACTTAAATGATGATAAAGATTAATATTGACAGTGATGACCATAAATTCAATGATGATAAAAATGAATAAAGATGATTATGGAGATGAATTAAGATGATTATGAAGATGAATAAAGAAAATCAAGGTTAAGAACAAGGCTAAGATTAATGTTAAGATTGATAAGAAAATTAAAATAAAGATAAAAATGAAATTAAAAACAATGTCAATTCAGAAAAATACTTAGCCGACAATTTTTCGATGGTGATAATCATTATGCGGATGAAGATTTGTTGAAAAAAATTGTCCAGACGGCTTCAGAAGAGATAGCGAAAAGCTATAGCGATGATAAAGAGACGAAAATAAATTTTGTTGATGAAGACGGGAACAATAACGATTTCAAAGTGTCCTTTACGGATCAGTTAAGCCGGCTGCCCCGCCGACGGCCTTCCCCGCGGCGCCGGTGCTTCCCTCCCCCCGTTCCCCTCCGGATCTCCGCAGCTCCCCAAAACCTCAAAGGCCCCCCGTGCCGCCCATGGGGCAGCCGGGGGGCCTCGGCTATCAGCCGTCAGCCCCGGCGCGCGTTCGCTCGACCGGAGGATGCCGGACCCCGGCAATTAGGAGCCCCAAGCCGGGGAGCCCCAAGCCGGGGAGCCTCACGGGAGCCGCCCGGACTCCCCGGACCGCCGCGGCGGGCGGAAGGGGGCGTTCCCGCCAGGGTCCGCCCGGGGCCGGCCCTCAGACCCTCCCGAAACGCCGCTTGCGGCGGCGGAAGTCCTCCAGGGCCTTCAGGAAATCCCCTTCCCCGAAGTCCGGCCACAGGGTGTCGGTGAAGTAGAGCTCGGCGTAGGCGAGCTTCCACAGGAGGAAGTTGGAGATCCTCTTGTCGCCTCCGGTGCGGATCAGGAGATCAACGTCCGGGAGGCCCGCCGTCCAGAGCTCGGAGGCGAAGAGGGTCTCGTCCACGTCGCCAGGCTCAAGCAGGCCCGCCGACGCCCTGGCGGCCAGGGAGGCGGCCGCGGCCGCCAGCTCTTCCCTCGCGCCGTAGGAAAGGGCCAGCGTGAGAGTTATGCCGTCGTTCGCGGAGAGGGCCGCGCAGGCGTCCTCCAGGGCGGCCAGGCTTGCTGCGGGGAGCTTCGAGAGGTTGCCGACCGCCTTAAGCCTGACCCCGGAGATCAGGAGCTCCTGGGTCTCGGAGTCCAGGTAGCGGACCAGGAGCGAGAAGAGGTTGCCTATCTCCTCCGGGGAACGGTACCAGTTCTCGCTGGAGAAGGTGTAGAGGGTCAGGTGCCCGACACCCGCCTTCTTCGCGCACTTCAGCACGGTCCTAACCGGCTCCGCGCCCGCCTTGTGGCCCTCGGAGCGGGGAAGCCCCCTGGCCTCGGCCCAGCGGCCGTTCCCGTCCATGATGACGGCCACGTGACCCGGAACGCCGTCGGCCGCGCCCTGGCCCCCGGGAGTCCCGCAACCTGCCCGGCCGGACTCTCCCCGGCCCGCGCCCGGGCCCCCGGGAGTCCCGCAACCTGCCCGGCCGGACTCTCCCCGGCCCGCGCCCCGCCCCCCGCCGACGCCGCCCGTGCCGTCCGGTCCGCTTCCCGCCGCGCGGAAGCCCTGTTCCGTATCCACTTCCCGGCGCCTCCCGGCCGGCCCTAGGCCTTCAGGGAGCGGGAGACTATCTCGCCCGCCCACCTGGAGAACCTGCCGGGCCGGAAGCACTCCTCCACCTCGTCCTCCGAGAGCCTCTCCCTGATGCCCGGGGAAGCCAGCACCAGGGTCCTGAAGTCCCCGCCGCCGTCGGCCGACCTCAGGGCCTCGGCCTGGACAAGGCGGTAGGCGTCCGAGCGCCCGAGCCCGCTGCGGCACAGGGCGAGCAGGAGCTCCTGGGAGTTGTACAGCCCGCCTGTCATGGCGATGTTCCCGGCAATCCGCTCGCGGTTCACGACCAGGCCTGCCACCAGGGTCCGCGCCCTCGCGAGCATGAAGTCGGCGAGTATCAGGGCGTCCGGAAAGGCCGTGCGCTCCACCGAGCTGTGGCTGATGTCCCGCTCGTGCCACAGTACCACGTCCTCCAGGGCGGCCGAGGCGTAGGCACGGACCATCCTGGCGAGGCCGGTGAGGTTTTCGGAGAGGATGGGGTTCCGCTTGTGCGGCATGGCGGATGAGCCCTTCTGGCCCTTCCCGAAGGCCTCGGTCACCTCGCCCACCTCGGTGCGGGCAAGGTGCCTCACCTCCACGGCCAGGCGCTCCACGGCGCAGGCCGCGAGGGCCAGCTCCTGGAAGTAGGCGGCGTGGATGTCCCGGGGCACCACCTGGGAGCTCACTGGGCAGGGGACGAGCCCCAGCATGCCGAGGGCCCTCCTCTCAAGCTCCGGGGAGAGCGAGCGGGAGCTGTAGTTTCCGACGGGGCCGGCGATCTTTCCCGTCCTCAGCCCCTCGGCGGCCCGGTCAAGGCCAGCCAGCCGCCTTCCGAGCTCGGAATGGAAGGACGCGAACTTCACGCCCAGGGTGGTGGGCTCGGCATGGATGCCGTGGCTCCGGCCCATGATCAGCGTGCCGGAGTGCTCGAGCGCCCTCCCGCGCAGCGCCTCCATCAGCCCCAGGAGATCCTCCCGGATGACGGCGGCGGACTCCCCCATCCGGAGCGCCAGGGCGGTGTCCAGGACGTCCGAGGAGGTGAGCCCGAAGTGCAGGAACCTGGCCGCGTCCCCCACGCTCTCCTCGACGCAGGTGACGAAGGCCACCACGTCGTGGTTCACCTCCGCCTCAATCGAGGCGATCCTCTCGGCCGACCAGGCTGCTTTCGCCTCTATCTCGCGGGCCTCCCTCTCCGGCACGAGCCCCAGCTCGGCCTGCGCCCTGACCACCGCCAGCTCGACCCTGAGCCAGGCGGCGTACTGGGCGTCCAGGGTCCATATGGAGCTCATGATCTCGCGGCTGTATCTCTTCAGCATCGCCTGCCTCACCTCCGCCCCGGCCAGGGCCGGGTTCACGCCTTATCGAAAACGCCGACCGCCGGGAGCGCCCGGGACCCCGCCGGCCCCCCCCCGGCCGGGAAGGTTTCGGGGGACCCGCCGGAAGGCCTTCCCCCGCGCATCCCAGAGCTACCCCGGCGCACTCCCGCTCGGTCGGGCCGCCGCCGGACGGCTCCGGATCGCGATCGCCGTTCCGCCCGCATCCGGAGCGGGCCGGACGCCGGAAATTCCGGGACCTTCCGGATCCGGAGCGTCCCGGCGCGCCGGGTTCCGGCGCCGGGACGGCGGGGCGGGTCAGCGCGGCCCTGCCGGGAGCGGGCCGGGGCCCTCCGGCGCGCGCCGGACCATGCCCGCCCGCCCCCCGGGCGGGGGAGCCTTGAAGTCCGGATCCCCTGCGCCCGAAAGCTCGCCCCTGAGGCTCACCGGGCCTGCGGCCGTGATCCTCACCCGGACCAGGGAGGACAGGAGCTCCGGGGGACCGGGGAAATTGACGATCTTGTTGGTCCCCGTCCTTCCCGAGAGCTGGCCGGGCTCCCTCCCCCTGCCCGAGACCAGCACCTCCTGGACGCCCCCGACGAGCGCCCGGTTTATCCGGAGGCTTATTTCCCGCTGGAGGGCTATCACCTCGCCCAGCCTCGCGGCCTTCACCTCCTCGGGCACCTTGCCGGGCATCGCGAGGGCCCTGGTGCCGGGACGGTCGCTGTACCTGAAGGAGAAGATGGAGTCGAAGGAGATCTCCTCCAGCATCCGGAGGGTCATGCGGAAGTCCTCTTCCGTCTCCCCGGGGAACCCCACTATGATGTCGGAAGTGACCGAAGCCCCCGGGGCGTGCTCCCTCAGGGCACCGACCGTCTCCAGGTAGCCCCGGACGTCGTAGCGCCTCCCCATGAGCCGGAGCACCCGGTCTGACCCGGCCTGAAGGGGGAGATGCACGTGGGGCGAAAGGGCCGGAAGCGTCCCGAAGAGCCTCGGGAGCTCGGGGGGGAAGTCCTTGGGATGCGAGGTGGTGAAGCGCAGCCTCCGGAGCCCAGGAATCGCGGAAACCGCCTCGAGGAGCCTCACGAAGGCCATGCCGCCCCTCTCCCCCGGGACCCCGCCCGGCCGGTAGGAATTCACGTTCTGGCCCAGCAGAGTTATCTCCCTCGCCCCGCGGGAGACGAGCGAGCCCGCCTCGGCCAGGACGTCCCCGGGAGGCCTGCTCCTCTCCGGACCCCGGAGGCCGGGGACCACGCAGTAGGCGCAGAAGTTGTCGCATCCCTCCATGATGGTCACGAACGCGGAAAGCGGGGCGGGACCGGCGGCCCCGCTGGGGGCCAGGATCAGGGGCTTCCCCGCGACTGCGGCGCGGGCGGTCCGGGCCGGAACGGATCCCGCGCCGGCGTCCGGGGCGGGCCCCCTCCGCCCGCCGGCGGCCGGAACGGCCGGAGGGTCATGAGGGATCTCCGGCGGTCCCGCGGAGCCGCCGCCGGGCCCGGGGGCACCGTCCGCCGGCCCCGGACCTTCCTCCGGAGGATCCCCGCCCATCACGACCGGGGGGTCGCCGGGAGCGAAGGAGTCCAGGAGGGAGGGGATCTCGGAAAGCCGCCTGGGACCGGCCACGATGTCCACTATCGCCGCCCGGCGCACGAGCTCCAGCCCCTCCTGCTCGGCGGCGCATCCTCCCACGGCCACTATGAGCCCCGGCCTCGCCCTCTTCAGGGGCGCCAGATCCCGGAGGCGGGCCATGACCCTCTGGACGGCCTTCTCGCGGATGGAGCAGGTGTTCAGGAAGATGAGATCGGCCTCGTCCCTGGAAGCGGCGCTCTCCCACCCCCGTGCTTCCAGGAGCTCGGCCAGGCGTCCCGAGTCGTAGACGTTCATCTGGCAGCCGAAGGTGACT
>JAISEQ010000417.1 GCA_031264045.1 Deltaproteobacteria bacterium | reverse complement strand
TCTTTGGACCGGGAAGGGATCCGGGGGGTCTTTTCGGCTGCGGGCCGCTTTCCTCTGGCCGTGGGCGCCGAAGTCACCATTGAGGCCAACCCCCAGGACGTGACGGAGGACAGGCTGGGGCTCTGGCGCGAATTCGGGGTCGGAAGGGTGTCCCTGGGCGTCCAGAGCCTGGATCCGGAAGGCCTGGGAAAGGCGCTGGGCCGGACCCACGGGCCCGGAGAGGCTCGCGCCGCAGCGAGGCTCGTCCTCGCCTACGGGGCGGAGCTGAGCGTGGATCTCATCTACGGCTGGAGTGGCCAGACCCCGACCGTCTGGGAGAGGGACCTGAGGGGGGCGGCGGAGCTGGGGGCCCGTCACGTCTCGGCATACGCGCTCACCCCGGCGGCCGGGACCCCCCTGGCGGCTTGGCTGTCCTCGGGCGAGCTCGCCCCGCTCCCGGAGGAGGGGACGGCGGCATCGATGTTCCTCGCGGCGGGCAGGATCCTGGGGGAGGCTGGCCTCCGGCGCTACGAGGTCTCGAACTTCGCGGTCCCCGGATCGGAGTGCCGCCACAATATGCGCTACTGGAGGAGAGTGCCCTACCTGGGCCTGGGGCCGTCGGCACACACTTTCGACGGCGCCCTCCGCCGCGGGAACCTGGCCTCGCTTTCCGGATGGTCGGAGGCTCTCCGGGGGGGACGGGATCCTGCGGCGTTCACCGAGGCGATAGGCCCCGACGAGGAGAAGCTGGAGACCCTGATGCTGGGCCTGAGGCTCTCCGAGGGCCTGGAGGCCTGGCGCCTGGAGGGTTCCCCCGCCCTGGAGGCCCTGGTCGGGGATGGGCTCCTGGAGCGGGCTGGGGAGAGGATAGTGCCTTCCGAGCGGGGCATGCTGGTTGCTGACTGGTTGGCCAGGACGTTTTCCTGAAGGGGGGAAGGACGGCTGGACCGCTCTGGGGAACGGTCGTCTCCCGGGGAGGGGGAACGGGAGGGCTGGTGCCGGCGGGCCGGGGGAAGGGCGGCCAGGGCGGGAAGCCCGGAGGAAGGCCGGACGAGGCCCTGAGGAGTGGCGGGGCGCCCGGGAGGGAAGCCCGGACGGGGCCAGGAGGATGGCCCGACGATGCCCGGAGGAGGGTCGGGCGCCTGCGGCCCCGTCCCCGCGGAAGCTCCGTCCTGCCGGGCAGGGTCCCCGGAGCCCGTCCGGAACTTGCAAGCCCGTCCGCGGGGCTGTAGACTGCCAGGCGTCACCTCATTCCTTCTCCGGAGTTCTCCTGCCCCCGTCTCCCACGAGGGGCACATGGGGCGGCGGGCCTTTCCGCCGGGTTTCCGGCTCCGGCGTTTCCCGTCTTCCGGTCCCGGCTTCCTGCCGGGGGCGTTCCGTACGGGGTTCCGGCAAGGGACCGCATTTTCCGGGATGAGGCGGCGGTTTCATTGTCCCGGCTTTTCCGGCGCGGGGCCGGGCGGCACCCGGACCCCCCGCCCCCCGCCGAAAGAGCCCGACAGAACATACTTATGGGCCCCCGGAGGGGCCGGTCCCGGAAGCTGTCCCGGCCCCGGCCGGCCCGTCACCGGCCGCGCCGGAAAGGGCGGGCGACCGGGTGCCGCGGGAGCGGGAGGAAAACATGCCGAAAGCCAGGGTGTTCTTCACGTCCATGCGCTGCAGCCTGGGCGACAGCCTGCTGATGAAGCTCCAGAGGCTTCTGAAGGCGGGCGGCGTCGAGGACATTGACTTCAGGAAGAAGTTCGCGGCCATAAAGATCCATTTCGGGGAGCCGGGGAACCTCGCCTTCCTCAGACCGAACTTCGCGCGGACCGTGGCGCGGAGGATCGAGCAGCTGAAGGGCTTCCCCTTCCTGACCGACTGCGGGACACTCTACGTGGGACGCAGGACCCACGCCCTCGCGCACCTGGACGCCGCCTACGAGAACGGCTACGGGCCCTACGCCGCAGGATGCCACATCATCATCGGGGACGGGCTCAAGGGCTCCGACGAGTCGGACGTGCCCGTCCGCAACGGCGAGCACGTCAAGGTCGCGAAGATCGGCCGCGCCATCATGGACGCCGACGTTGTGGTGTCGCTCAACCACTTCAAGGGCCACGAGATCTCCGGCTTCGGGGGTGCCATCAAGAACGTCGGCATGGGATCCGGGAGCCGGGCGGGCAAGATGGCCATGCACAACGACTCCAAGCCCCAGGTCTCGAGGAAGCCCTGCATCGGGTGCGGGGAGTGCAGGAAGTTCTGTGCCCAGGACGCCATCACCGTCGCCGGGGGGAAGGCCTCGATAGACCATGCCCTGTGCGTTGGCTGCGGCAGGTGCCTGGCCTCCTGCCCCCAGCACGCCATAGCCAACTCCTGGTCCTCCGGGCCCGAGATGGTGAGCTTCAAGATGACGGAGTACGCCATGGCGGTCCTGGACGGCAGGCCGAACTACCACATCAACATAGTGAACCAGGTCTCCCCCTTCTGCGACTGCCACAGCGAGAGCGATGCGGCCGTAATCCCCGACATCGGCATCTTCTGCGGACCCGACATCGTGGCCGTGGACCGCGCCTCCATCGATGCCGTGAACGCCGCCGTTCCGCTTTCCGGCACCTTGGGGACTGAGGGGAAGGGCCCTTCGGAGAAGGGCATCTTCACCTCCATCCACCCCGCGACCGACTGGAGGAGCCAGCTCGCCCACGCCGAAAAGATAGGCCTCGGCACCCAGGACTACGAGCTGGTGACGGTAAGGTAGAGGGAGGGGGGCGGGGGCGGCCGGACAAGGATATCCGGAGCCTCCGATGTCAATCGCTGTCATGCTTTGGTCTCTGGCGTTCCGCGTCTGACTGGTGGTCAGGAGGTGAGTTTTGGCGTAAAACATCCATCATTCTCAAAATGGATTAAATTGGCAACTGTGCAAAAGCGGCTGTAGTTTGCATATGCGAAAGTTATTGATATGAAAACTTTAAAAGCAGTAAAATATATTGCTGTCTTTGTGGCTGTTGTGATTTTATTGTTGATTGTATCATATAATTATACCTATGTTACGCTGATGCCAGATTATGACAATGTCATATTTATAAAAAAGCGTTTCGGATCATTTTCGCTTGATGTGCCAGATTTGTTTGCAGATACCCCTCTCTATTTTTTTAACACCAAAATAAATTTTCCAAATTACAGAATATTTTTAGTAGAAAACATTGCTTCTGACAAACAAAAAATAGGGTCTGAAGAAGTTCGATGCTATTCAATGGATGACGAAAAATACAATTTTGAAGACGATATCGAATTATCACAAATGGCAAAATATCGGGCAGTCCTGTTATCACCTAAGTCCGAAAAACAAGAATTTGGAAAATTAATATATGCTTTTGGTTTAAAAAACCATGGTTGCGTTTCGATTTTCATTTCCGTTAAAGAAGGAGATATGGAAGCGCAAAAGATAGCATTTAAAAATCATGTGCTTAAGTTTTTTAAATATTATAAATTTAAAACAGATGATGATATTGACGAGGGTGGCTTTAGAACTAATCTGGGCTTGATTGCTCACAACAATGAATTCAATATTGAAACTGACATTTCTTTGCGTATCCGGGAAGTTCTAAATCCGAACAGACGTTATTATTTTTCCGTAAATTTCACAAATGAAGAAAGGGAATCTCCTGATTATTTTCATTACTGGGATGTATCCGTTCACGGATGAGGGTGGCTCCAAACCTACTGCGAGGACAAAAGACGTAATTTAGCGTAATTAAGCCTAATAGTAGACTAGATATTGCAACT
>JAISEQ010000372.1 GCA_031264045.1 Deltaproteobacteria bacterium | reverse complement strand
GTCCCTCCCCCCCGCCCGCGCCAGCGCCCGAACCCGGAAGCCTCCCCCCCGCGCCAGCGCCCGAACCCGGAAGCCCCCCGCCCGCGCCAGCGCCCGAACCCGGAAGCCCCCCCCGCCCGCGCCAGCGCCCGAACCCGGAAGCCCCCACGCCGGACGCCGAGCCGTCCGCCGGAAGCTTTCCTGCGGCGCCCCGATCATGGTGGCCACGATGACAAAGATCGTCAAGAACTCCGTCAGCCTGATCCTCTCCCTCCTGCTTTTCGCGGCCTGGGCCGCCTGGCCCTGGCCCCTCCTGGCGCAGGACCGGGCCGGCGAGACGGCCCCCAGGGCGGCGGAGGCTCCGGACGCCGGGGACTCCGCCTCCGGGCGTCCCGCACCGGCCCCCCTTCCGCCCAAGCCCACCCTCTCGGAAGGCTCCCGGGCCGCAGATCTCCTGACCCTCGCGGCGCGGACGGCCTCCCTCGCCAGAAGGGACGGCTCGGTAATGGGGCTCGCGGCGGCGGCCGAGCTCCTCTCGGCCGCCGGCGTCCCCGGCACCGCGCTCGAGCCTGCCGTGGCGGACGCCCCGGCGTCTCCGGCCGGGCCCTCCCGGCCGGGCGGGGCGGGCTTGCCGGATCCGGAGGGCGGGGCCGGGGAGCTCTACGCCGAGGCGGCGGCGCTGGCCCGGGCCTCCTCGAACGAGGGGCTCGCGCTGGAGATGGAGAGCGCGGCCTCCGCTGCGGCGACGTCCCGGCGGCCCAAAACCGGATACGGGGGCCGGGATACCCGCTCCCTCGGGCCCGGGACCGGGCTCGTGTACGTAATCCCCTACGTTAGTTCGGAGCAGGCCAGGGTGACCCTCTCGGCCGGGCGGGACCACGGCCTCGTCCTCCTGGTCCGGGACTCTTCCGGAAGGGAGGTGGACTGCGGGGGCGGCACGGCTGAGGAAGACGACGTCCTGGTCTGCGTCTGGACGCCCGAGGAAACGGAAGAGTTCCTGATTACCGTCAGGAATCCCACCGACGCCAGCGTCGGCTACTTCATCGCCACCAACTGATATGCCCACCCCCCAAGGCTTTCGGCCGTCTCCGGCCGGTTCGCCCGGATGCCCCGTCAGGCCCGGACCGGCCCGGTTCCCGGACCGCCCCCCGCTCTTCCGGCATCTCAGGCCCGTATGTCCGTGTGTCCGTTGACCTCTTGACCAACCGGTAACTTTGATCTATATAGATATTGGTCCCGTAACCTTATGGCCTCTCCGGGCCGTTGGCCCGTTGACCGGCCGGCCCTTCCGGGCCGATCGTCCTTTCCGGGCTTGCGGCTCCGGTTGCCGCATCCTGCCGACCCCCAGTACCACGAGGGGATCACCATGTTCATCCGGCACGTCCCACAAGCCCGTCTCGTCCTGGCCGCGCTCCTGTGCGCGGCCCTGGCCGCAGACTTCGCCCTCGCCGAGCCGGCGGAGGCTCAGCCCGTGCCCGGGGAAGGCGGCCGCTACGACACCACCGTGCATCCGGGCGCGACCCACGTCTACCTCGTGCATTACCTGGGAGGGAACGTGGCCAGGGTGACGCTCTACGCGGGGGATACCAGCGGGGTCCAGCTCCTGGTCCACGACTTGTACGACAGGGAGATCCCCTGCCCGCGGGACGTCCGGTCCAGGAACGGGGCCTTGGAGTGCGCCTGGATCCCGGACACCACCGAGGGATTCAAGATAAGGGTCAGGAACGGGACGGACGCCTACGTGGGGTACGTCATCCACACCAACTGACCCCGGCCTCCCGCCGGGTCGGCCGGGCCCGGCGTCCGTCTAACCCCGCATCCGGAAAGGTGCCGGATCGGGAGTTGCGGGGCTGCGGAACGAACGGCCTCGAAGAACCCGTCCGGCAGCCCGTCCGTCCGAGTCCCCGCACGGAAGCGGAGCCCGCGCCCGGATTCTGGAGCTGGAGCCCGCGCCCGGATTCTGCGGCCTGGGAGCGCCCTTATGCCTGAGGAGAGGAGGGCCGGAAAGCTCGCGCAACGGGTTTGCGTTCCCCGGTCTGAAGCGGCAGTCCGTCCGCGTCCGGTATGGGCGCCGTGCCGCGTCCTGTCTGCCGGAGCCGGCAGAGCTGTCAGCCACATCCGTGAAAAGCGTTCGTAACCTGTTTTGTTCCGCCGTCAAGGCTTGCTTTCCCGGGCGCTGACGCTCAAGGGCGAATCAGGACGCAAACTTAAAGAATGTCTGCGGATCGGGTGCGGATCTAGCGGTTCGGGATGCGGATCTTAAGGGGGACGCGCCGCAATAGCGCATGTCCGCAAAATTGGATGCGGTCCCGCGGCCCGGCATGCGCCCTGCGTACCCCTGACGGCCCCGCACCGTATGGAGGGAGTCCTTATCGGGTCCTCCGCTCCTGCGGAACCGGGGGTTCCGGCTCCCGCGGCGGGGGGTGCGCCTTGTTGCCCTTCAGCGGAACTGCCGCGCCGCGAGCGGTGAAGATCCCCTTCATCTCCCAGCATCCTAACGGCTCGCGGACCCTGCCGGACGCATGTCCCGGCCTCTTCGGGACAGGCGGTCCCCGGTCGGAATTCATGGCGCCCGGCACCGGATGCCCGCGTCCGCGTTTCGGCATCCGCCTGAAGATGCCGACGGGTCTTGCCACGTCCGCCGGATCATATTATAAGAAACTAGCCGTTGCCGCCGTCCTCCAACCTGGCGGCAGGAGCATCGGCTCTCCTCCTGCCCCCCCCGCCGGCGGGGCGCCGCGGACATGCGCCTGGCCGTTTCCGGCCGCCCCGCGCCCGGCGCTCCGGGGTTCCCCGGCGTACGCGCCGGGGACCCTTCCGCCCGACCCGCGTCAGCGGCTTAACGGCACGCGGGCGGACGCGCCTCCGGCGTTAGCCCGCGTGGGCGTTTCTCCGCGAGCGGTCTCGCGACGGGCAGCCGCCTCGGACTTCCGGCGGAATTTCCCGGGCTGCCGGCGGGCTTTCCGGAGGGGGGGCGGCCCTGCGGATTTTCCGCACGGCATTTATCCCCGGATCCGCGGGCAGAGGCGGGCCCGGTCGGGGCCGGAGCCCGGCCGGCGGGTGAATGCGGTCCCGCCGTTCCCCGGAAGCCGCGCGTAAAATGTATGCGCGCGTCTTTCCGGGCGGGTAGATCTAATCCTTCCGGGGCCCGGCCGGCACTTCCCGGGCGTCCCGCCCTCAGTCCGGAAAGGTCTTCCCGGCCTCCCGCCCGGAGGGCGGATCCGCCTCGGGCGGGATTTCCAGAAACTTCCAATGAAGCCCTTCCGGGCTCCGTCCGCCGCCTCCCGGCTGGTTCCGGGGGCATTCACGGGGCGCCGCGGGCGTTCCCGCCGCCGGAGCGGGCCTTCTCCCCCGCCGGTTCGCGGGCCTCCCTGAGGCCCGTTTGGCACGCCGCTTGCTCACTCGTTCCCCGAAGGCGAGGACGCCTTCCCGCAAAGCCCTTCAGGGCCGGGTCCGCAGGGGCCCGGGCGCCGCGGGGGCCTTGGGGCATACGCCCGCCCCGCCGCCGGGCGCGCGCCGGACGGACGTCCCCGTCCCGGCACGGACGGCGGGACATCCGGGGTACGGAC
>JAISEQ010000355.1 GCA_031264045.1 Deltaproteobacteria bacterium | reverse complement strand
AACAGGAAGAACAGGAAGAACAGGAAGAACAGGAAGAACAGGAAGAACAGGAAGAACAGGAAGAACAGGAAGAACAGGAAGAACAGGAAGAACAGGAAGAACTTCAGCGGACCCTCTCCAGTTGCGGTCTGAGCATTTTCACTGGGGAGGGCCCGGAGCTTCCCCGCGCGTTCGGTGATGAGGAGGCAAAGGTGCGGAGGGCAGGGCAAGGGGCAGATGGGCCTTTACCGATGCAGGCGATTTTGTTGTCAGGTTTCAGGAAGGGGCCCTGTCCCGTGCCGGACCGCAATTCCGGAAACCTCTGGAGATGACGCTAATCGCGGTAGGTATCATGACGCGCGGCGATGCATCACTCATCGGAAAAGATTTTGGCATCTTCCCGTCCAATGACGGGTCGGTTTCGGAGCCCGATGATTTGAGGATGCCGAGATACGCGAGCCGGTCAACGGTGGCGAAGAGGTTTCCGGGAAAACTGCGGCATCGGAGATGATACCGCTTCGGCTCAAAATATTCATGCGGGCCATCATCGGTTCCGTCGCGGTCGTTGTCACCGGCTGGGCACTGGGCGACACGGCGTCCGTCGGGAACGTTCAGGACGATTCCTCGTAAAATGGAGGGGACAGCTCATGTCCACAAGGCTCTTGTTAGGGTTTGCGCGATAACTCTTCCGTTTTCATTTCATCTGTCTCATAAATTGTTGATGTCAATCTCTCAGATAACATGCTGGTGTTATCAGATATCATGCTGATATCATTGAGATTTCATGAATAGGTATCATGAAACAGATAGATATCATGTTGAAATCGAGAAACAGATATAGATATCATGAAGTAGATATTCTGAAGCAGATATAAATTTTATTGGACGCATAAAAGCATCAACATAATTGAGGGTAAAATGCAGATTATATCATAATGATATACGATAGGAAAACTTGAGATAGATAATGAAATTTACAAAATCATTATTGAATCGAAAAATTTCATGATGAATCTTATCGCATAAGTACAGAGCATTGTCAAATAAATCTGAATTAAGGCAGTTAATTTATCTGAATGATGTTGAAGCTGAACCGTTTCCGCAATCAAGTCCGCGTGTAGAGGAAGCTGGATATCATAATGACGAAGTGAGACAAATTCAACAAAAGATACGGAAGTTGAGCGATGGGCCATGCCTGTACGGAAACTGGAAGGGACGGAGCCGACCGGCAGAATGATTCACTGGACAGTGATTGCGGGTTGCTGGCGCTTCAATATGTTCGAGATCTTTAACGAGATGAGGAACTGTATGTTCGAGATCTTTAACGATATGAGGAACTGTCGATGATCGCCGGAATTGCGATTTATACTGTGGAATTCAGCGGGAACAGGGAAGGGCGCCCAGGCGTCACCCTAATCTGGACGAACGGCTATCCCTGACGAACGGTATCTCCCTTAAGGCGAGGAACCCATTACGTTTCCGGTTTTCCCGGTCTGCATCGGGAGCGGGCCGTGCCGCTTCAAGGCGGAGCTTGGCCGAGGCCAGCCAGCCGGATCGGCTGGCTGCAAATTTTCACGCGAACTGGGATTGGAGCCGTCTTCGAAACTCAGGTCAGGTCATAGCCCTATTGTTCCCGGCTCCTCGGCAGGGCGTCATGAACGTGAATGGAGGATCGGACCTCTCCCGTCCCTGCCCGAAAATGGCGTCTGCCGGCCATGCGACTGCCATCGGCCTGCGGGCACCCCGTTGCAGGTTCCGGATGCGAAATCCAGATGCAGATCCCTTGTAGGTAGCGCCGCCCCTTCGGTCGCCGTTGAAAAGTGCGCGGCTTTCCAATACAATGATGCCCTAACTGCCCCAGAAGGGTCCGGTGCCCGATATGCCCCGACCGCGGGAAGGCCGGGGAGCTGTCCTTTCCGCCCCAGCCCCGTCCGGGATGAACCCGGGCAGGAAGAACCCTGATGCTTACCGTCCCAGACTGGCTGGCGGGGCCTCCCGGCCCGCGCCTCCGGACCGTTCTGACCGTGGGGGCCTTCGACGGTCTCCACCGGGGCCATCAGTTCCTGGTGGAGCGCGTGGTCGGCCTTGCCAGGGCGAAGGGTGCCTCATCCCTGGTGCTCACCTTCGAGCCTCACCCCATGTCCGTCCTGTCCCCCGCCGCCGCCCCGGAGGTGCTGACCACCTTCGGACAGAAGGGGGAGATCCTGGAGGGCCTGGGGGTGGACGTGCTGGGTAAGCTCGTCTTCAACGAGCCACTGAGCGACACTTCCCCCCTCGATTTCCTGGAGCTGGCCGTGGCCGGACGCACGGACGCCTGCGTGATAGTGACCGGCCCGGACTTCCGCTTCGGACGGGGGGCCGAGGGCCATTTCGGGCTCCTCTCCTCCTGGGCCCGGGCGAGGGGGATTACCGTTGAGGCATGCAAGGCCCAGATAGCCCCGGGCGGGGAGAGCCTGTCAAGCTCGAGGCTCAGGGGACTCCTGAAGGTGGGGCACGTGGAGTCGGCGGCCAAGATCCTGGGGAGGCCGTACCGCCTGGACGGGGAGGTGGTGACTGGCATGAGGAGGGGCCGCACCCTCGGATTCCCAACCGCGAACCTGGGCGGCACGGCCCAGCTCATTCCGGGCCCCGGGGTCTATGCCGTGACCGCCGTCCTGAGGGGCATGAGGCTCCCGGCCATGACCAGCATCGGCCACAACCCCACCTTCAAGGGTGGGAGCCTCACGGTGGAGACCTTCATCTTCGACTTCAGCGAGGAGTTCTACGGGGAGAAGCTGAGGCTGGAGTTCATCAGCCGAATCCGGAACATGTTCCGCTTTGACTCCCCCAAGGCGCTCGTGGAGCAGCTGATCCGTGATGAGGACAGCGCCAGGGCTTTCCTGGGTGCCCCGCCGTCCGGAAGGGGCTGAGGAGTGAGATGCCCCCCTTTTCCTGGACAGGTTTTATGATAAATGGAGGGACGAGGTGCAACAACATCTGGCAGTCCATTGAAAGGAGTTTCCGTGGGCGACATTCGCAAGCATCACCCTCCAGCCATGAAGGCGAAGATAGCCGCCGATGCCATAAGCGGCACTTTCACCCTGGCACAGCTGTCTTCTAAATGCGGAGTAAGCCCCCCGCAGATATCCAAGAGGAAAAACGAGGCAACGTAGATCCTGGTAAATTTTTTTCCCCAAAGAAGCGCCAGGACAAGGAGCCCAACGAGTACGACACGAACCTACTCCTCGGACTTTTGGATAAAATGGCGATGGAGCTTGACATTTTACAAAAAAAGTTAGTTATATATAGAATCCGCTAGAAGAAAGGGATAACAGAAAAGGATCACCAAGTCCTGACGATGAAGTATCAGTTCGATCCGCTGTCCCTCACCAGGTCCACCCTGTACTATGGAGAACGTCCCAACTTCGGAAAAGAACGAGCTGATCATGATGTTTATGGACAGGTTCTTCTCGGCGAACCCCTGCTACGGCTGCAGGCGAATTACTGCGGTTTTCAACCGGCTGCCCGAGACGCCGGGGGACATGAAGCTCATCCGCGATGAAGGCATCGCCGTTTCGTACGTGATGCTGGAAGTACGCCCCACAAGCTTTTCCTCTTCTATCGTCCGGCTGACAAAACTTAAGTTAACACAACAAATTATTTAACTAGTTTGTTAAGTTAAATTCCTTGCCTTTGCCGCCACGCATCTTTTCAATTTCAGCTTATCCTCAGTGTTTCCGAAACGTATGGTCCAACCCGGATGCCTCAGGACAATGAGGGATTCAGTGACCAGCAGGTTTACAATTACGTAATTGGTTTAATACAGGCTGTAAAATTCAGTTCATTGAATCTCCTTGAATTTCCTTGAATTTCCTTGCTGCATGTCAGCCCTCGCGCTTTTCATGCCAGGTCATCGACGTGGACCGGCAGACAGACGGCCCCGTTCCAGGGAAAGATCTATTGATTTCATCTGTCATATGTTTTAGATAATGATTAAGGTTTGGAGGTGCCGACTTCCAATGTTCTGGTTCTCCCGTAAGAAATAATTAGCGTCCGTCCTCAAGACCGGTTATTTTACCCTCAAGCCGACTTCAATATGTTGTGGTTGGCCTATTTGTCAGTTCAGGCAATTCGTGTCCAGGCTTTGCGGGGCGCCTCAGTTGTCGCGTCTCTCGGGAAGTTTTCAGTGTCGCGCCCCGAATTCGCCAGTCTCCGTCACGCGTTCAGCGCACGGGCCTTCCGCCTTTGCCTTTTCCAGTCCCCCGTTGGGTTCGGCGGCCCCCTACCGGAACGACCGCGGTTCCGGTTCCGCCTCCGACCGCCCTGCTGAACGTCTCCCCGGCTTCTCTTCCGTCTCCGCCCCTTCCGGGGAAAGCTCCGCCATCCGCGCGTCCGTCCACGCCTTGCGGAGCAGCCCCGCATTCCGTGCCCGATGTACCGCCGGCCTGGTTCCCCAGGAGCCTCGACATGGCCTCGCTCTCGGGGAGGCCCTCCACGCGCACTGTCTTTGAGCGCGAGGAGAGACCTGTCACGACCGAGACGTCTCTGGCCTTCAGTCCCATCGAGCCTGCCAGGAAGCGGACCAGTGACTCGTTAGCCTTCCCGTCCACGGGGGGGGCCTTGATGCTCACCGCAAGGTCCTCGCCCTTCATGCCCAGGACAAGATCCTTCGGGGCCCCGGGCCGCACCCTCACCCGGATGCGGCAGGACTCAGCCAACGGGGCTTATCCCGTAGGAGCGCATCCAGAATGCGGACATCTCCAGGAAGCGCTGGAGGACCAGGGCGTAGAAGATCAGCAGGAACGCCACGAACAGGACGGCCCTCAGGTCCAGGCCCCAGGGCCCCTTGGGGAACATGTTCCGCATGGGGGCAAGGAGCGGCTCGGTGGCACCGAAGACGATGAGGGCCAGGGGATTGTAGGGGTTGGGCTTCACGAGCGACAGGATGGCCCGGCACACCATGAATATCAAAAGGAGCATCGTCAGGTTCTGGACGAGAAGGAGCAGGCAGATCACCAGGACCGGAAAGAGGACGCCTGCGGACGCCCCAGCGTCCAGGGCGAACGTGCCCAGGCGCACGAACTGCGACAGGAAGTACAGGAACATGAGGAGCGCTACGGGCGAGAAGTCCAGGCCCCCCAGCGTGATCGGGCAGATCCTCCTCACGAAGGCGAGGGGCGGATCGGCTATCTGCCTCAGCCGCACCATGAAAGGGGAGTGCGGGTTCGGCGAGAACCAGCTCGCGAAGATCCTGATGAGCACGAGCCATCCGAAGGCAGTGATGATGACCCACAGGATCGTGCCTACCGTCTTTACCATGATCCAGCTTCCTCGCTTGCCGGCCCGCTTGGAAAGCGGCCGGCTGCAGGGCCTTCCGGCCGCTGATGTGACGAATTCCGGGTGCCCCCGCGGTACCGGTCCGGACCCAGGCCGGGCCCGTGCCATTGTATATCGAAACCGCCCCGGGCCGCCGCCTTCAGACGGGACTGGACCTCGTGGCCGCCGCGCCCACGGTCTTCCGGGGCGGCACCATCCCTTCCCGCTCAGGGGCCTCCCCGGCCGGGCCGGCCCCGGCGTCCTTCCGTGAGCCCGGGGACCGGGGATTTCCGTCTCCGCACTAGCCTCGCCCGGGACTCGGCCGGAAACGGGCTCAGGCCGTCCCGGCCCCCAGGAGGTCGTGGATGTGGACTACCCCCTCCGGGGTCCCGTCGGGCGTGACCACGAAGGCGTTGGTGATGCCTTTGGCCTCCATGACGGCCAGGGCCTTGGCGGCCAGGGTCTCTGGCGGGAAGGAGACCGGCCCCCGCGTCATGATTTCTCGGGCCTCGCGTCTCAGGAGATCCGGGCCCATGTGCCGCCTCAGGTCCCCGTCGGTTATGATGCCCGCGAGCCTGCCCCCCTCCACTATGCCCAGGCAGCCCAGGCGCTTGGCTGTCATGGTCACCACCGCGGCGCTCATGGGATCCCCGGGCGAGGCCAGGGGAACCTCGTCCCCGGTGTGCATCAGCTCCGCCACGCTCATGAGCCTGGTCCCCAGCTTGCCTCCTGGGTGGTACTGGCGGAAGTCCTCGGTCGTGAACCCCCTGGCGGAAAGGAGCGTCAGCGCCAGCGCGTCCCCCCATGCCAGCATCATGGCCGTGGACGTGGTGGGGGCGCAGCCCAGCGGGCAGGCCTCCGGCACGTCGGGAAGGGCCGCCACGACCTCGCAGTGCCGTCCCAGGAGGCTTTCGGGCCGGGACGTCACCCCTATGATCGGTATGCTGTAGCGGGCGCAGAAGTTCAGGATGGCCAGGAGCTCCTGGGTCTCGCCGGAGTTCGAGTACGCGACCAGCACGTCCTTTCCGGGGGCCAGCATCCCCAGATCCCCGTGGCCCGCTTCCGACGGGTGTATGTAGAAGGCCGGGGTGCCGGTGGACGCCAGCGTCGCCGAGGTCTTCCTCGCCACGAGTCCGCTCTTGCCCATGCCGGTGACGGCCACCCGGCCCGGGGCGTTCAGCACCAGTTCCACGGCCCTGGAGAAGCCCCCGTCCAGTGTCCTGGCCAGGAGCTCCAGAGCCCTAGCCTCGGCCAGTATGACGGAGGCCCCGGACCGGACGTGATCATTTCCGTTCATCGCTGTCCTTTCGGGGGCATTCCCCCCGAAGGATATTAGGATCCGCGCCTCGGGCTGTCAAGGACGGTCAAGCCGGAACCGGCGGGAAGGGCGGCGCGGGGCGTCTGCACCGCACGGGGGCTGGGCGGGGACGGGGCGGCCAGGTCCGGGCCGGCCGGGGGCCGCCCGTCCGTCCGGCCCTCTAGCGCTTTCTCAGTCTTCGGGCCCTTCCGCGCTCCCAGGCCGCCTGGGCCACGGTCCTTCCGCGCCTGTCCGCCAGCTCCAGCCTGGAGAATCCCTCCGGGAGCCAGCCGTTCTCCGCCGCCACGTGAGCGGGCGTCCGGCCGTCGCGGTCGCGGAGATCCCAGCCGTCGAAGCCGGCGGGGAGCGGGCCCTGGGCGGCGGCGGCATGGGCCACCGTGCGTCCCGCCCCGTCCTTCAGATCCCATCTCGTGAAGTCCGGGGGAAGCAGCCCCCTGGCGGCGGCGGCGTGGGCCACGGTCCACCCCTCCCGGTCGGCCAGGTCCCAGAGATCGAAGGAGGCAGGGAGATGGCCACCCAGGGCGGCCTCGTGGGCCACGCTCCTGCCGGTCCGGTCGGACATCGACCAGTCCGAGAAGCCGTCGGGGAGCCTTCCCGCGCGGGCCGCGGTCTGCGCCGCCGTGGAGCCCTTGAGATCGGCTAGTTCCCAGCGGTCGAAGTCCGCCGGGAGCGTCCCGGCCTCGGCGGCGGCGTGGGCCACCGTCCTGCCCTCGCGGTCGGCCAGCTCCCAGCGTTTGAAGCCGGACGGGAGCAGTCCGGCGGCCGCAGCCTCGTGGGCCACAGTGCGGCCGTCGTGATCGGCCAGTTCCCAGCGGGCGAATCCGGCGGGGAGCCCGCCCCTTCTGGCGGCGGCGTGGGCCGCCGTCCTCCCGAAGGGGTCGGAGAGCTCCCAGCGCCTGAAGTCGGGGGGGAGCCTCCCCGCCTCGGCGGCTATGTGGGCCACGGTCCGGCCCTCGCGGTCGGAGAGTTCCCAGCGCCTGACGCCGGGAGGGAG
>JAISEQ010000232.1 GCA_031264045.1 Deltaproteobacteria bacterium | reverse complement strand
CTGAACATCTCCATGCTGAACATCTCCATGCTGAACATCTCCATGCTGAACATCTCCATGCTGAACATCTCCATGCTGAACATCTCCATGCTGAACATCTGCAAGGTACGTGTGTCCGTTTTCATGGAGCCTGGCACGTTTTCCCTGAGAGCATAACTGAGTGTTGATAAATATAGGTAATAGATATGTTATAATTATCATCATAGTTAATTATTTTATATATATTATATCTATTAATTATTATATTCATATTTATCTTCAGAGCTATATGTTATTCTTTGTTTGAAGAATAAAATCTGTTTGTTCGGAAATGATGTCCAACTTGCCGGCCGTCCCGTTCCGTCAGGCTCGCAGGTGCTTTCCCCGGGCTGCCAGAACCGGCCCGGGTCTTGTGCCGTCCCGAGGCATCATCATGAGAGGACGGTTTCCGCCTCCGGGGATCCCGGCCTTCGGGCTGGGTCCGGAACTGCCGGCCTTGAGCCGCCTTCCTCCCTTTTCCCCTTGACCGGGCCTCCGGGATCGGTCAGACTCCGGCCCAGGTCGCGGCTTCCGGCGTCCGGCCGGAACGGCCGGAGGCTGAGTGCGGGCTCCGGACTGCGGCCCCCGCGCCCGGCCTTCCGGTACGGGCCTTCCCCCTCAGGCCGCTCTTCCTTAAAGCCGGGACTTAAGCCCTGCCCCGCCCGATCCGAGCCTGCCCCCGCCCGATCCGAGCCCGTCCCCGCCCTGTCCCGGCCGGTCCGGGCCCCTTCCGGATTTCCCGGACAGGCCTGCCGCGCTTCCCCCGCTTTCCCCCGGACGCGCCGGCGGGCTCCCTCCCGTGCCTTCCGGTGCCTGCCGCGAGTCGTCCCATGTCCCCCAGCCTTCAGGTAGCAAAGACCGTAATCACCTGCCACATCAACCCCGACTTCGACGCCGTGGCGTCCATGGTCGGGGCGTCGTCGCTGTACCCCGGCTCGGCACTGATGCTCCCCGGCGGCAACGGGAGGAGGCTCGCGGGGCCCTTCGTGAAGGGCGTCCTGGACTCCAGGAACCTCGTCAGGCCCAAGGAGCTGGACTTCGCCTCCGTCGCGAGGCTGGTGGTTGTGGACACCCGCCGTCCGGACCGGATAGGCTTCGCGCAGCCCCTGCTGGCCAACCCCGGCATCGAGGTGCATCTCTTCGACCACCATCCCGACACCGACGGGGACATCCCGGGCACCCTGGTGCGCTCGGAGCTTGTGGGGGCCACGGTGACGCTCCTCTCGGAGGTCATGCGCGAGAGGGGGCACGAGCCCGACCCGGACGAGGCCACCATGCTGGCCCTGGGGCTGTGGGAGGACACGGGGAACTTCTGCTACGGGTCCACCACTCCGAGGGACATGGCGGCGGGTTCCTGGCTCCTCTCCAGGGGGGCGGATCTGGAGACCGTGTCCCAGCTCACCTCCCGGGAGCTCTCGGCGGATCAGGTGTCGCTCCTGAACGAGCTCATCAAGACCGCCGAGATACGCGAGGTGCGCGGGAAGACCCTGGCCGTGGCCACGGCCCGCCGCGAGGGGCACATAGAGGACGTGGCCGTGCTGGGCCCGAGGCTGATGGAGATTCTCGATCTCGACACGGTGTTCCTGATAATCCAGATGGAGTCGCTCGTCCAGGTGACCGGCAGGAGCCGTTCCGGGGGCTTCAACGTGGGGGAGATACTGAAGCCCCTCCGCGGCGGGGGCCACCAGGGCGCGGCCGCGGCCGCGGTGAAGGGCAGGGATCTGGAGGACGTCCGCAAGGAGCTGGAGGAATCGATAAGGGAGTCCGTGGGCAGGCTCTTCCGGGCGGGGAGCATCATGGTGCATCCACCGATCTGCCTCGCCGAGAACCGCCCCCTCTCGGAGGCCATGGACATGATGGCCCGATACGGCCTCCACGTGATACTGGCCGAGGACGCCAAGGGGAAGGTCTCGGGCATCATCCGGGAGCAGAGCGTCTCCAGGGCGCTCTACCACGGGCTCACCGCCTACCCGGTCAAGGACTTCATGACCACGGACTTCGAGACCGCCACGCCCGACATGTCCTTCCACGACGTGAAGCGCGTCATAGTGGACCAGCGCCAGCGCATCCTCCCGGTGACGGACGCGGAGGGCAGGGCTGTCGGCGTGGTGACGCGCACCGATCTCCTGCACCTGCTGGCGGCAGAGGCCGGCGGCGACGACTCCAAGGCCGCCGGGGGGGGCACGCGCACGCCCTTCGACCGCAACGTGTCGAGCCTCATGCGGGAGAGGCTCCCGAAGAACGTGACGAGGCTTCTCCGCGAGCTGGGCGAGGAGGCCAGCGCCTACGGGGTTAGCCTGTACCTCGTGGGCGGCACGGTGCGCGATCTCATAATGCTCAAGCCCATCCGCGATCTGGACATGACCGTGACCGGAGAGCTGGGCGGATTCATAAGGGCCCAGGCGGCAAGGCTCAACGGGGAGCTCCGGACGCACCCGCGCTTCAAGACGGCCACCCTTATCCTCCCCGACGGCATGAAGATGGACTTCTCCAGCGCCAGGGTCGAGTACTACGAGTATCCCGGAGCCCTTCCGGTCGTCCGGCACGCGTCGATACAGCTCGATCTGCAGCGCCGGGACTTCACGATCAACACCCTGGCCGTGAGCCTGGACCCCTCCGACTTCGGAAAGCTTCTCGACTACTACCGCGGCTACCAGGACGTGAAGGACGGGCTCATCCGCGTCCTCCACAGCCTGAGCTTCGTGGAGGATCCCACGCGGGCCTTCAGGGCACTGAGGTTCGAGAGGCGCCTGGGCTTCCGCATAAGCCGGATGACCGGGGGGCTGGTCATGAACGCCGTGTCCGGGGGCTTCATGAAGAACCTCTCCCTGCGGCGCATCATGACCGAGCTCAGGCTCATCTGCGGGGAGGAGGACCCCGGGGCCATCTTCGAGCGCATGGCGGGCTTCGGCCTCCTGAAATGCTTCTCCCCCGATCTGAGGGTCACCCGCAAGCATCTGGACCTCTTCAAGAACGTGGCCCGCGTCCGGGACTGGTACCGGCTCACCTTCGCATCCCCCTTCTCGCCCCTGTGGCTCGTGTGGTTCGCCGCCCTCACCTTCGAGCTCTCCCGCGACGAGGCCCTGCGGCTCGCCGACGGGCTGGAGACCGGCAGGAAGATGCTCCGCGCCCTCATTTCCGAGCGGCCGGCCCTGGAGAAGACCCTCGCCTCCGGCCAGAAGCTCCCCCAGGACGGGGCAGTCAAGCCCAGCGAGGCGGACGCCCTGTTCGGGAACATCTCCTGGCCCGGGGTCCTCTACGTGATGGCGAGGGCGGGCACGGGTCCGCTCCCCCGCGCGGGGGCGGCTTTCCTGACGAGCTACCGCCACGTGCGCCCCGAGGTCACCGGGGACGATCTGATAAGGCTCGGCTTCCGCCCCGGCCCCGGGCTCCACAGGGCGCTGGAAGTCCTCCGGAAGGCCCGCCTGGACGGCCTGGTGGGGAACCGCGACGAGGAGAAGGAATACGTGCGGCTGTATCTGACCGGCACGGATCCGGCCCCGGATCCGGACCGCGATCCGGCCGGGGCGGACTCCGGCGGGAGCGGGGGCGGCGGGCACCCCGCGGCCGGAGGCGGCGGCGGGACCGCCCCCGCGGGGGAGGACCCGGGGTCCGGAGGAGCCGTCGTGCCCGGTTCCGGAGGGGAGGGGGCCTGAGCCATGCCTCCTAAGGGGAGGGGCGCGTCCCGGTCCTCCGGGAGGACCGGCCTGCGGCTTGTCGGGGAAGCGGTGAAAAAGAATAAGCCGGCGGCAGTTCGAAAAGTCCGGCGGCGGCTCCGCCGGGGCCTCCCGCAACCCGCGCGGGGCGCCCGGGCGGGGCATGGACAGGGACGTTTCCCCCCGGTTTCTGCCGGTTCCGCTTCAATGGCGGTGCCGGGTTCCGGGTGAAGCTCCGGGGCCTCCGCCAGCCCTCCCGGGAGGGCGTCCGGGGGCCTGCCGGCGGTCGGGCGGGAGCCCGGAAAAATTGACCTTTGGCCCGAAAAGGCTTAATATGGTAGGCCCGCCAGAGGCGTGGGACGCCCCCCGGGACGGCTCGGCCATTCCGGGGGAGGGTTATCTTCGCGGGGCAGAGGGATACGAGCCCGCCCCGCTCGAAAGGTTTTCTGCCATGGTACCACCGGAAGCAAACCGGAATCCCGGCGGGCTGGGCCAGCCTGCCGGACGCATATTCAACTTCAACGGCGGCCCCGCCGCCCTCCCCCTCCCCGTGCTGGAGGAGGTGGCCTCCGAGCTCCTCAACTGGAGGGGCACGGGCATGTCCATCATGGAGAACAGCCACCGCGACAAGAAGGTCGTGGCCATGGCCCTCGCGGCCGAGGAGGACCT
>JAISEQ010000192.1 GCA_031264045.1 Deltaproteobacteria bacterium | reverse complement strand
CAGCCTTCCGCGTCCGCCGCCGCCTTTTCCTGATCGCGCCGCAGCCGATAAGGGATCTTCCATCATCTGTCCCGGCCCCCGGCCCTCCTGCCGCTGCCGGGCTCCCGCCTCGGGGCCTGCCGCAGGCTCCCGGGGCCTCCGGCCTGACGAACCTCAATCCGTCCGGAGCGGAAGGGGCCAGGGGCATTGCCCCGGAGCCCCCCGCGAGCCGGCGGCGGGGCACTGAAACCCGGCCGTGCGTTCCCCCCCGGCCGCCACCGGCGAATAACCATGCCAAAGACCCAGACCGCCCGCCTAACTCGTCCGCCGCGCCCGTCGCTCATGTTGGCCGCCGCGGCCCTAATGGCCATGACGCTTTCAGCCTGCGTGGAGGTAGTATCCTTCCCCGGCGGGGGGGGCGGGCCCCCGGCGCCCGGAGGGCCGGCGCAGACGGCGGACAACCTCCTCGCGCAGGGCGCCGAGGCCTTCGGGAGGGGGGACTTCAGCGGTGCGGAGAGGGCGTACTCCCAGTTTCTGAAGAACAACCCGGCGGCCCCGAACCGCGCGGACGCCCTCTTCGGGGCCGGGGTGTCCGCCGAGATGGCGAAGAACTACTCGTCGGCGCTGGACCGCTACACCGTGCTCACGACCGAGTTCCCCGACGGCCAGAGGGCCAGGGAGGCCCGGGACAGGCTCCCGCAGCTCCTGGTCACGATGGGGAGATCCGGGGACGCCCTGGACACGGCGAGGGCCAACCTGGCGAGATCCCCCGGGGCGGGGGCGTCCGCGCTGGCGCCCCAGAAGCTCGCGGAGGGGAACGCTCTGTGGCAGCTGGAGAGATACCCAGCGGCGGCCGAGGCCTTCGCGGCGGCGCTCTCCTCGGATTCCCCCGAGCTGAGGGCCGCGGCCGCGAGGGGGCTCAACGCGAGCTTCCGCCACCTGCCCCAGGACGGTCTGGGGCAGTTCGCCAAACGCTACGGCCAGAACAGCCCCGGCCCCGAGGCCGTCTGGTTCATGGCCTACCAGTCCGCGGCGGCAGGCGACGCGGCCACCTTCGCCGCCCAGGTACAGTATTTCAGGACCTACTTCCCCCGGCATCCCTGGGCGGAAAGGCTCTCCGCCGTGGAGGCGTCCGCAGGATCCTCCCTCCCCGCTCCGCCCGACTCCGACTTCGACCCAAGGACCTGGGTGTTTCCGGTCCCGGCCGTACCCGGCGGCGCCTACGCGGCCCCATCCGGACCCGTTCCCACGGGGAACGTAGTGGCGGCCGTGCTGCCGCTTTCGGGCGACAACAACTCGCGCTTCGCGTCTGAGGTGCTGGAGGGCCTGCGGCTCGCGGCGGCGGGGTCCGGGGGGGCGATATCGGTGCTTGAGATGGACACCGCGGGCCAGCCGGCGGCCGCGGTGAGGCTCGTGAACGAGGCGTCCAACAATCCCAAGGTCGTGGCGGTGGTGGGCCCCCTCGCCAGCCCCGAGTCGCTGGCGGCGGCCCAGGCGGCGCAGCTCACCGGAATTCCCCTGATAGCCGTCTCCCAGCGCATCGGGCTCACCACGGGCCGGAGCCAGGTCTTCCGGATCTTCTTCACCCCCAAGCACCAGGCGGAGGCCGCGGCGGCCTACGCCTCACAGGAGCTCGGGTCCACCGCGATGGGGGTCATGTACCCCGACGACGTCTACGGGCGGGCCATGCTCGGGTTCTTCTCGGACGAGGCCGCCAGGCGGGGGGCTTCCGTGACCGTCCGCGAGGCCTACAGCCTCCAGGGAGGGACCCTCCAGCAGGCGGTCGACAGGGTCACCGGGGCAGGATCCGTCAGGCAGGCCAGCTCCAGCTACCAGGCCCCGGTGAGCTTCACGGCTCTCTACCTCCCGGACAACGCGGCGGCCGTCGCCCAGATCCTGCCCCTCCTTGCCTTCAACGACATGACCCGCATGACCTTCCTGGGGAGCCAGCTCTGGGTGACCCCGGATCTGCCCGCCGGCTCGGGACGGTACCTCAAGGGCTCCGTCATCCCCGTGCCCTTCACCCTCCTCTCCGAGCGGCCCCGCGCGAAGGCCTTCGTGGCCGCCTTCCGGTCGGCCCACGGCCGGGACCCCGGCCAGTTCGCGGCCTACGGCCACGACGCGGGCATGGCCGTGGCGTCCGCCGTGGCCGCCGGGGCACTGGGGCGCGCCGAGATGGCCCGGCATTTTCTCTCCATGGGCCAGATAGACGGCGCGGCGGGGCCTTTCTCCTTCGATGCCGAGGGGGAGTACGTGGTGAAGCCCGCGTTCCTGACGGTGGAGGGAACCGAGTTCAGGCTGCTCCGCGACGCCGGCCAGTGAAGGCGGGAGGGCCTCGCGGTCCCGGGTTCCCTCCGGGTCCGCGCCGCATCGTCCCGCCGGGGAGCACCCTGGATTTCAGGGTGATCCGGGCAACCGAGGGCTAACCGCCCCGGCGTCCCGGAGCTCAGACAAGGGGGGCTTCCCTCCTCGGCGTCCCTGAGCTCCGTTAAGGGGGCTTCCCGCCGCGGCGTCCCGGAAGCTCAGAAAAGTGTGCCTCGCGCCGGGGCTTCCGGAGCTCCTGGCTGATGCCCGTGAGTTCGGGGATTTCGGCGGCATATCCGCAGCCTTAGCCGGAGTCCCGGCCAGCGCTCCCCTCCTCCGGGGAGGCGGGCTTCCCGGAGACTGCCGGCTCACATGCCCGTTCCGGCTCTCCGGTCTGCACCGGCCCCGTCGAAGTCAAGGTTTTCCCGCCGGTTTCCGGTCCGTGCCGGGCCGAATCCCTGTCCCGGCCGCGTTTCCCCCCCTGAATCCCCCGGTCCCGGGACTGTCCGGAGGCCTGGAATTCCCCTACCCGGGCGACCGGAAGTTGCGGAATTGAATTTTTTTCCGGACGGGATCTTGAGAGCGGGGCGATAAACGGCGATAATGTTCACCGGCCGGCATTTCCGAGGTCGCGTGAAGCGCCCCGCTGGGGGATCCCGCCTCCGGCGCCCCGGCCCCCGGGCTCGGGCCCGCGGGAGGCCTCCTGCGGGACCAGCCGTCGGATGCGGGCCCCGGCCTGCGGCATCCCCGACCTAAAACCAAGCCCCACGGGGCATTTCGGCCCTCTCGGGCCTCAGACGCGAGGTGTTCTAATGACGATTCAGGACGTGCAGGCCAGGGAGATCCTGGATTCCCGGGGCAACCCCACGATCGAGGTGGACGTGTGGCTCAAGGACAGCTTCCTGGGCCGCGCGGCCGTGCCTTCCGGGGCCTCCACCGGGAGCCACGAGGCCCTGGAGCTCCGGGACAAGGACCCCAAGCGCTACAACGGAAAGGGCGTCCTCCATGCCGTGAAGAACGTGACCGACGTCATTGCCCCGGCCCTGGTGGGCCGCGACGCGCTGAACCAGGTCTCCATCGACAGGCTCATGATCGATCTGGACGGCACCCCGGACAAGTCCAAGCTGGGCGCCAACGCCATCCTGGCCGTCTCCATGGCGGTCAGCCGCGCGGCGGCGTGGGCCTCCGGACTTCCCCTCTACCGCTACCTGGGCGGGGCGGGGGCCTGCGAGCTCCCCAGGCCCATGATGAACGTCGTGAACGGCGGAGCGCACTCCAGCAGCAACCTGGACCTGCAGGAATTCATGATAATGCCCCTGTTCGGGGACACCTTCGCCGAGTCCCTCCGCTGCGGCGCCGAGGTGTTCCACTCGCTGAAGGGCATACTGGCGAAGGACGGCCAGGCCACGACCGTCGGGGACGAGGGCGGCTTCGCGCCCGACTTCAAGGACCACGAGGCGGCCCTGGACGCCATCGTGAAGGCCATAAAGGCAGCGGGCTACAAGCCGGGCAAGGACGTGGTCATCTGCCTGGACGCGGCCGCCTCGGAGTTCTACGAGTCCGACTCCAAGAAGAAGCAGTACGTCTTCAAGAAGGGCGACAAGAGCGTCCACAGCGCCCAGGACCTCACCGAGCTCTACAAGGGCTGGCTCGGCAAGTACCCGATAAGGTCCATCGAGGACGGCCTGGCCGAGGACGACTGGGACGGGTGGAAGCACCTGACGGACGAGATCGGGTCCAAGTGCCAGCTCGTGGGCGACGACATCTTCGTCACCAACATCACCCGCCTGGAGAAGGGCATAAAGTCCGGGGTCGGCAACTCGATACTCATCAAGGTGAACCAGATAGGCACCGTGACCGAGACGCTGGACTGCATCACGAGGGCCCACAAGGCCGGATACACCACGGTAATCTCCCACCGCTCCGGCGAGACCGAGGACACCTTCATAGCCGACCTCGCGGTGGCCACCGGCTCGGGCCAGATAAAGACGGGGAGCCTCTGCAGGAGCGAGCGCATCTGCAAATACAACAGGCTTCTCCAGATTGAGGAGGAGCTCGCCAGCTCCGGCACCATCAGGCGTCCGTTCTGAGACGCCGGGCGGACGGGCTCCCGCTCCGGGACTGGCCGTCCCCGGGTCGCGGCGGGCATGCGCTTCCCGTCGGCCGCGCGTGCGCGCTTCTTCCCTCGGGACCGGCCCCGAATTGCCGGAGACGTCGCGGTTCGGCGCGTCCGGCGGTCCGGAGCGGTTCGGCCCGGCAGGCGCATCTGCCGTCCTGCCGGATTCGTTCTCTTCCGTTCGGCCTGCGGATTTTTCCGGCGGCCGGGCTTCATGGCCCGCCCGGCCGCCGGCACGGACGGTCAAGCGGCATCAGTCCTGCGGAAGCCTGACTGGTGCCCGATGCCGCCGTTGCGGGCCGCGTTTCCGGAAGATTATTTTTCTCCGTTCTTCCCCGCGGCAGCCGATCGCGATCCCTGCGCATCCGCCTCGGATCTTCCGTGCGCCCGGCAACCGCGCCTCAGCCGCGCGCTTCCGGCGCGAGCCACGGACCAAGCCATAAGTGTCCGGCGTGACCGGCGCCGGGGGACAGGAAAATTCCCGGATTCGTAAATTCCGAAATCCTGACGCGCGAGCCCGGTATACGGTTGTCCGCAGTCGCGTATGGCGCTTCACATATAGTGGTTTTATCCCGAGACGCTTCCCGCTCAGGACACGGTGCGGCACCCCGCGTCCGATGCCCTGTACCTTACGCTCGGAATCAGCTGAGACGTACGCCGTCCGCTTGCTGCCCCCGGCGCGATGCCCGGACTGGGCATGAAACCTAAGAGCTGTCCTGACCTCCGACCGGCCGCCTGTCCCGGCCCAGGTGCCGTGTCCGCCAGGATCGCCTGAAGGAGAGCCATGGAGACAGCCTTCGCCTTCCGTCTTGAGGACGTCAAGCTCTACCTTCTCTGCGGAGGGGCAATCGGCCTCGCCGCCGGGATCGCGATCGTCATGCGCCTGCGCAGGAGGGGCTTCTTCAAGAGGCCGTCCTCTTTCTGGAGCGCGATAGCCAAGCTGGAATACGCCTGGACGCCGCTGGCGTTCGCGGGCGGCATGGCCCTTCTGGCGGGCGTGTACGGCATGTCGCGCCTGACTAGCGACTACATCGGCTCTGACCGCGTAAACCTTGCCGGTTCCGCGGCGGCCGGGGTGGACGCCGCGCTGGCCGAGGCTGCGGACAAGATCCGGGGCTCCGGAATGGGCGAGGAGGCGTTCCCGGAGGTGGCCCGGGTGGTCACCGACGCGGCGTCCGACGCCGTCTACCGCGCCGTCGGGACCGAGCCCGCCTACTCGGAGGTTCTTGCCCCCGCCCGGGGGAAGGTGAACTCGCTCCTGAGGAGCTTCTTCAGCGAGAGGGTGCGGGAGGCGGCCACGGTCGGCGCCGTTTCGGACGCTTCGGTTCTCTGCGAGGTTGCCCGGCCCCGGCTGAGGGACGCCATCCTGAAGGGCGAGATAACCGCGATCCTGCGCGAGGGGTCTTCCGGGATCTTCACCCATCTGTACCTGTACGCCCTGGCGAGCCTCCTCATCCTGCTCGCGCCGTGCATCATGGAGAACCTCTGCCATGTCCTCTTCCGCACGGCATCCCCCCTGATCTCCTGAGTTGCGAGGTGGGGTGCGCGGCTCGTTTGTCTTGACCTGGACCAGGGCAGGGACCTTGACCCTTCACCTGACCGTGACGGCAATCCCCGGAATCATTCAGCAGGCCCGTCAGAAATCGACCATGGCCTGGAGTTTGCCCATGACGCCTTCCCTCTTCCCGGAGTAGGCTTTGACGCTTATGTCGACGAACACGGAGCGAGACTGCGAGGGCCCCAGGGAAGCCAGAGCACCCCGATGCCGGTGTCGCCCCGCAACGGAAGGCTCCGCCATGGGGACCCCGTTGGCTTGAGCCCGCCCCTCCCATCGAATTCGCGCTCCCAGTACGCGCCGAAGAAGGGGGGTACGTAACCGTTAGCATCGTAGGAAAGGCGTTCGCCAATCTGGTTCCGGGAGGAATAGACGGAGTCAAACGTCATACGTTCGCCGGTTGGCAGTGCGATGGTGTCCCCTTCCTGGCGGGTGAAGAAATATTTGGCCGACAATTCGAGATCGGCCGCCCTTCGTCTCCCCCCTACGTGTTGGCCCTGAATTGACATGGGGTGCCCTGGCGTCCCCTTCCCTCCAGGGGTGGCGCGATGGCCGGCCCGAGAGGGAGAACGGGGCCCCGGAAGGGCCTTCGACACTCCCGGAGGGCATCGTGAACTCCCCCGTGGTCTACTTCGACGAGTCCGGCACAAACGTCGCCGACGATTTGGAATGGGGCCATACGGCGGCAACCGAGAAGTGCACGATGCTCAATGTCCACGACAAGCGTGGCGCCGAAGCCATGGTTGCCGGAAACATACTTGCAAATTTTTGCGGTGTAGCAGTCACAGACCGATGAAATCCATATTTTATCCCTGATATTCCTTGCGAAAACGCTTATTGCCGGGCTCATCTCCTGAGGGATCTGACGGCAGAGGAAAACAGGGATTTAAATATCCTCCAAAGCTAAGAACTCATATTTTGAAGCTTAAATCGCTTGCCGAGGAGAACGACGGCGAGATTCCCGATGAGAAAAAGGCCTGGAGGTTAAGACGGTACTGGACGATTCTTGATCTGGCCCTTGAAGAGACCGGGGGACGTGAGTTGGTCAGGGAGCCTGGCAAGAGAGGGAGATCCGGCAAACCTGACGGGAGGAATTTTGTCGAGTGCCTTTACAATAACAGTG
>JAISEQ010000177.1 GCA_031264045.1 Deltaproteobacteria bacterium | reverse complement strand
AAGAACATCGGCGACGCGCTCATGAGCCTGCCGGGCCTGGCCATGATACCGCGGCTCGTGCCGGGGGCGAGGACGGCGCTGGTCGCGCGGCCGGCCGCCGCGGCCCTCGTGCGGGGGTCGCCGGCCGTGGACGCGGTCTACGAGGCCCCCCGCGGCGCCGGGGGTCTGGGGGTGAAGGCCACCCTCGCCCTCGCGAGGGAGATCCGGAGGGGGGGCTGGGGGACGGCCCTTGGCTTCGACCACAAGCCCAGATCCGGGGTCCTCAGCCTGCTCAGCGGGCACGGGAGGCGGCTCTCCTCCGCGATTCCCGGCTACGGGGATCCCGCCTGGCCCTGGAGGCCGGCGGGGGCCTCGGCCCCGGAGGGGACTCCGGAGGGCCGCCGGGGGATTCCGGGAGGGGAAGGGGGGGCTCTCCCCCCAGAGCAGATCCACATGGCCGAGCACCAGGCCCGGCTCTGCGCCGCGGCAGTCGGGACCGAGTACCGGGAGGGGCCCGGCAGGCTCATGAGGCCCGAGCTGCCGCCGCCTTCGCGCCGGGCGGAGGAGGAGGCCTACGGGCTGGCCTCCGAGATCCCCGGCGACGGGCCCCTGGCGGGGCTGTGCCTGTCGGGACGCCAGCCGGAGAAGTCCTGGCACCTTCTGAACTGGAAGGCCCTGGCGGAGGGGCTCCACGGATCGAGGGGAGTGGGCTTCTGCGTGACGGGGGGACCCGAGGACGCCAGGGCCGCGAGGACCCTCGTCTCCATGACAGGGGCGCCCGTGTGCGACTTCACCGGGAGGACCACCCTGGAGGGCTTCAGGGCGCTGTGCGGTATGCTGGACCTGTTCCTTTCCGTGGACACCGGTGCCGCCCACCTGGCGGCCCTGGCGGGGACCCCGCTCATGGTCGTCTACACGGCGTCCAGCCCCGCCCTCTGGACCCCGCTCGGTGACCGGATCCGGCTCCTGTGCTATAATTGGTGCCTCAAGCGCCACGGGCTCCCCCTGGAGCCGCCCCCCGGCGCGGCCCGCTGGGAAGCCTGCGGCGTCCCCGGGCCCCGGGAGGCGCTGGCCGCCGCCCTGAGCCTCCTGGACGGGGGCAGGGGGGGCTGAGGGGGGCCGTCCGGCCGATCGGGCCGGGGCGCCTGGCCCCCGCGGCCCCGAAGCCTCGCGGGGGGTCCCCGCCGGGGGGCCCGCATTATTTTTGGGGGGCGCCGCCGGTCCCGGCCTTCCGGGCCGGCGCGCGGGCGGGACCCCCCCGGAACGGGAAAGGGACATGGCCGAGCGGGAAGACGTGCTCAGGGTGGGGCTGGACATAGGCTCCACCACGGTCAAGATTGCCGTCCTGGACGGCGCGGACGGGCTGGTGCACCAGAGCTACGAGCGGCACTTCTCGGACGTGAGGAAGACCGTCTCGGACGCCGTGATCGCCGCGGCCGGGCGCTTCCCCGGCAGGGAGGCCACCCTGGCGGTCGCCGGTTCGGGGGGGATCCGGACGGCGGAGCTCCTGGATCTCTCCTTCGTCCAGGAGGTGGTGGCCGGGGCCGAGGCCATAAGGAGGTTCCTGCCCCGCACCAACGTCGCGGTGGAGCTGGGGGGCGAGGACGCGAAGCTCACCTTCTTCGACGCCGGCATAGACCAGCGCATGAACGAGACCTGCGCCGGGGGGACCGGGGCCTTCATCGACCAGATGGCGACCTTCATGTCCACGGACGCGGAGGGCCTGAACGAGCTCGCGAAGTCGCACCGGACCATACACCCCATAGCTGCCCGCTGCGGGGTGTTCGCCAAGGCGGACATCCTGCCCCTTCTGAACGAGGGCGCGGCTCGGGAGGACATAGCCGCGTCGATCTTCCAGTCCGTGGTGGACCAGACGGTGGGGGGGCTCGCCTGCGGGAGGCGGATCGCGGGAAGGGTGGCCTTCCTGGGGGGGCCGCTTTTCTTCCTCTCGGAACTCCGGAGGCGCTTCGCGGAAACGCTGAAGCTCCTGCCCGGCGAGGCGGTCTGCCCGCCCTGCGCCCAGCTCTTCGTGGCCATGGGCGCCGCGCTGGTGTCCGGGGACGGGACTCCGGCGAGGCTCTCCGAGCTCGCGGACAGGGCCCGGGATCTGAAGTCGGCGGCGCTTCCGCCGGAAATCCGCCCCCTGCCCCCCCTGTTCACGAGCCTGGAGGAGCTTAAGGCCTTCCAGGAGCGCCACGCCCGGGCGAGGCTCCCCAGGGCCGGCTGGCCTTCCGACGGGCTGGTGTTCCTGGGCCTGGACGCGGGGAGCACCACCACTAAGCTCGTGGCCCTGGATTCCGAGGCGAGGCTCCTGCACTCGTCCTACGGCCACAACCACGGGAACCCGCTCAAGTCCGCAATGGGGGCGCTCTCCGGGTTCTACGAGGCCCTGCCGCCCGGCATGCGCGTGGCCCGCGCCGGCGTGACCGGCTACGGCGAGGCCCTCATACAGGCTGCCCTGGGCTTCGATCTGGGCGAGGTGGAGACCGTGGCCCACTACAAGGCCGCGGCGAGGTTCGTGCCGGACGTCTCCTTCATAGTCGACATAGGCGGCCAGGACATAAAGTGCCTTTCCGTCAGGAACGGCATAATAGAGAGGCTCATGCTGAACGAGGCCTGCTCGTCCGGGTGCGGGTCCTTCCTGGAGACCTTCGCGTCCACCCTGAGCCTCGACGCGGCGGGCTTCGCGTCCGCGGCGCTCCTGGCCTCCAAGCCGGCGGATCTGGGGAGCCGCTGCACCGTCTTCATGAACTCCAAGGTGAAGCAGGCCCAGAAGGAGGGGGCGCCCGTGGGCGACATCTCCGCCGGGCTCTCCTATTCGGTCGTGCGCAACGCCCTCTTCAAGGTCATCCGCATCACCCGCTCCGAGGAGCTGGGTGAGAGGATAGTGGTCCAGGGCGGCACCTTCTTCAACGACGCGGTCCTCAGATCCTTCGAGCTCTCCATAGGCCGGGACGTCGTGCGTCCGGACATAGCGGGGCTCATGGGGGCGTTCGGCGCCGCGCTCCTCGCCTGCGAGGAGTGGCGCGACGCGCCGGGCGGGGACGGGCGGGACCACGCGGAGGCGGGCGGGGCGCGGCCGCCGTCGGGCATCATCGGGAGCGAGGAGCTCTCGCGCTTCACCGTCAGGAGCTCCAACACGCGCTGCCGCAAGTGCGAGAACCGCTGCCTGCTCACCATAAACCGCTTCTCGGACGGGAGGCTGTTCGTGTCCGGGAACCGCTGCGAGAGGGGGGCCGCGTCCAAGAGCCCCGCCGCGGACAGGATAGACGCCCTGGCGAGGCGCGCGGGGCTGGGGGACATCTCCGACACGCTCGCGCGGCTCCCCGCGCTGGGTTCCCTCGAGGAGCGGGCCGGGGACTCGGAGACGCCGCCCAACCTCTTCGCCTGGAACTACCACAGGCTCATGGGCATGCACCAGCCGGTGCCGCCTTCCGAGTGCAGGGCCAGGGTGGGCATCCCCCGGGCGCTCGGCATGTACGAGACCTATCCCTTCTGGCATGCCTTCTTCCATTCCCTGGGCATCCGGGTCGAGCTTTCGCCCCCCAGCTCCAAGGAGCTCTTCAATTCGGCTCTCGAGACCATCCCGAGCCAGACCGTGTGCTATCCCGCGAAGATGGTCCACGGCCACGTCCTGGCGCTCCTGGCCGAGCGGCCCGACTTCATCTTCTTTCCCTGCACGCCCCTGGAGCTTCCCGCCCCGTACCGCACCGAGGACCGCTACAACTGCCCCCTGGTGGGCACCTACCCGGAGCTCATAAGGCTCAACCTGGACGCCATAGGCGACTCCGGCGTGAGGCTCGTGTCCCCGTTCCTCGATCTGGGTTCGTCCGCCGGAAGGCTCGCCGCGCGGCTCAAGGCCGAGCTGGGGTTCCTCCGCCTCACCGCCGGCGAGATCCGCCAGGCCCTGAGGGACGGCCACGAGGCGCAGAGGCTCTACCGGGCGGACGTGAGGAAGGCCGGCGAGAGGACCCTGGCTAGGCTGGAGAGGACCGGACGCAGGGCCATAGTCCTGGCGGGGCACCCCTACCACCTGGACCCCGGCATCCACCACGGCATCCCGGACCTGATAACCGCGAACGGGCTGGGGGTGCTCCCCGCCGACTCCATCGACCACCTGGCGCCCGCCTCCATGGCCCTCCGGGTACGCGACCAGTGGATCCCCCACGCGAGGATGTACCGGGCGGCGGCAGTGGCCGCCTCCCGCGAGGAGCTGGAGCTGGTGCAGCTGAACTCCTTCGGCTGCGGGCTGGACGCGGTCACGACGGACCAGATTTCGGAGATAATCAAGGGCGCGGGCAAGGTGTACACGCTCCTGAAGATAGACGAGGGCGCGAACCTGGGCGCCGCCCGCATCAGGGTGAGATCGCTTCTCGCCGCCATGCGCGACCGGGGGCGCCTCAGGGCCCGCAACGCCGCGTCCGCCCCCTACGCGTTCGCCCCCGCGAGGCTCGCCCCCGGGGACGCTCCTGGCTACACCATCCTCTGCCCCCAGATGTCGCCCCTTCACTGGAGGTTCCTCGGCCCGGCCCTGGAGCCGATGGGCCTGAAGCTCGCCATCCTCCGGCACCTCGGGCCGGGCGCGGTGGAGGAGGGGCTCCGCTACGTGAACAACGACGCTTGCTACCCGGCGCTCGTGTCCATAGGCCAGATAATATGCGAGCTCAAGAGCGGGCGCCACGACCTTTCCCGAACCGCCGTGCTCATGAGCCAGACCGGGGGCGGCTGCCGCGCGTCCAACTACGTGGCCTTCCTGCGCCGGGCGCTTTCGGAGTCCGGCATGCCGCAGGTGCCAGTGTGGCCCCTGGGCCTGTCCGGGTCAGCCACCGAGAAGGGCCTGAAGCTGGACCGGGCCGCCTACGCCCGGGCGGTGCTGGGCCTCCTGTTCGGCGACATGCTCCAGAGGCTGGTGCTGGCCTCCAGGCCCTACGAGAGGACCCGGGGCGACGCGGAGGGCCTCTGCGAGGACTGGATCGGGCGCTGCGCCGACGCCGTGCGCCGGGGGGACAGGGGGCGCTTCCCGGAGATGATATCCCGGATGGCCGACGAGTTCGCGTCCCTCGATCTGCTGCCCCCCGACAGGCCCAGGGTCGGGGTCGTGGGCGAGATACTCATAAACTTCCACCCCGAGGCGAACAACCAGGCGGTGGCCGTGCTGGAGTCGGAAGGCGGCCAGGCCGTGCTCCCGGAGCTCGCCGACTTCTTCCTGTACTGCTTCTACGACGACGTCTTCCGCGCGGACGCCATGGGGGGCGGGCGCATCCGCAAGTGGCTGGGGCTCTGGTTCATACGCGTGATGGAGAAGTGGGGGGGCCCCCAACGGCGGGGGGGGGGCCGCCCCCCCCCCCTCGGGGGCCCGAACCCCCGCTCGGGGCGG
>JAISEQ010000511.1 GCA_031264045.1 Deltaproteobacteria bacterium | reverse complement strand
CGGCGCGTTGGCCGGCGCCGCGGTCTGAGCGCGTGTCGCGGTCCGTGGTGCGGTCTGGGGGGCGCGTGCCGGGGCGGCGGGCACTGGGCCGGACGCGGGGCCTGCGGGTGGACGTGCAGGGGCATCGGACCCGGGGCCGGCGGCGGCCATGGGTGGACGTGCCGGGGTAGCGGGCTCTGGGCCAGGCGCGGCGGCCTGGGGTTCGCGGGTTTCCGCGGAGGGTTCTGGGCCGGTCGCGGCGGACCGTGACGGGGGCCGTGCCGCAAGATCTTCCGCCCCGCTGGCCATGGGCCTGGCGCCGGGAGCGGCGGCGGGCGGGGCAGCCAGCGCCTCCAGGGTCGCCTGGAGCGAGCCGGCCTGGGGCCGGTCAGGCCGGGAGTCCGGGGCCGGGGACTCAGGGGCCCGGCGGGATGGCCCTTGGGGCGGGGGAGGCAACTCGCCCAGCAGGTCCGGCGGCGGGTCTTCCGGGACCTCCACGAGGTCGGCGGCGGACAGCGGCATGGTCCCCTCGGGCAACGGGCGCTCCGAGGCGCTCCCCGCCGCCCCGATGCCGACGCGGATGCTCCGCGAGAGGATGGGGGGCGGGGGCGAGAGCGACCCGTCGCCCGGATCGTCCGGGCCCTCCCCGGAAGCGGCGATCCTGTACTCCCGCACTGCCGCTCCGGGCTCCTGGGCCCCGGCGGGGCGGGCGGGGAGCGCCGCGAGGAGGGCGGCGGCCGCTAGGGCGGCGGGCATGGCGGCGGCGCGAGGGCGCATAAGGGGACGCTTTCTCGGGGGGGAAGGGGTGGCCCTGGCCTTGCGTGGCAGGGTGGCTTGTCCGGGGGCGTAGGCAATGATAGCATATCGGCTGCGGATTTTTCCGAAATGAGGAAGCATGAATCGTTCCACCAAGGCCACGGAATCCGGCGGGCCGCGCCCCACGACCGCCCCTCGGCTTTCGGCTGGCGGGAGTCTTTCGTGCCGTCCCGCCTGCCCGGAAAGGGACGGCGACGTGGCCTTTGGGGAGCCGTCCGTAGGGCTCTCCGCCGGGGAGACTTCAAGCGATTCCTCCGGGGCGGCGTCCGAGGGAGGAGCTTCCGGGGCGGCGTCCGGCGGAGGGGCTTCCTTCGCGAGGCGGAGCCCCACCTATTACGAGCTCCCCGCCCCTCCCGAGCTGGACTGGCGGCCGTACCGTCCAGAATCGTACGCCGAGTACCGCCGCGAATGGGACCGGCGCGGCCGGGAGGGGGATCCCGGCCTCTTTCCCCTCCACCTTGACATCGACCCCACCAGCCGCTGCAACCTCCGCTGCAGGATGTGCCCCCGGACCTGGTACGTCGAAAGGGGCGAGACGGCGTGGGCCCCGTCTGGCCCCGGGGACATGGACCTCGGGCTCTACCGCGAGGCCGTGCGGGAGGGAGCCCGGCTGGGGGTCCGTTCGGTCAAGCTCAATTTCCTGGGGGAGCCGCTCCTGCACCCTGACATCCTGGCCATGGCGCGCCTCGCCTCGGAGCTCGGCCTCTGGGTGATGATGAACACCAACGCCACCTTGCTTACGCCCGCGCTCGGCCGCGCGCTTCTGGAGGCGGGGCTCACGGACGTCTTCTTCTCCTTCGACTCCCCCTACCGGGAGGATTACGAGCGCATCCGGACGGGCGCGAGCTACGAGGGGACGCTGTCCAACATCCGGGCCTTCATGGAGGCCAAGGAGGCCCTGGGCCTGAGGCACGTCCAGACCCGGGCCAGCATGGTGCTCCCCGAGGACCCCGCCGGCCGCGACCGCGTCAAGCGGGACTACGTGAGGCTCTTCAGGTCCATGGGGGTGGCCGAGGTGGGCTTCGGCCTCCCCACCGTGATGGGCCGCGACTACGCGCCCCTGAACGAGGGGCTGGGGTTCGCCTGCCCCGACCTGTTCCGGAGGGTCTTCGTCTTCCGGGACGGCGTGGCTGGCCCCTGCTGCGGGGACTGGGAGCGCAGGCTCGTCGTGGGCGATCTCGCCAGCGGGACGCTGGAAGGGATCTGGCTCTCGGACGCCTACGCGGAGCTGAGGGGGAAGCACCTCGCGGGGCGCTTCCGTGACGTGCCGGCCTGCCGCTCCTGCAGCGTGCCGTACCTGTCCGCCGCCGGGGACCCCTGACGGCCCCGGACGACCCGGCCCGCCTGGCGGGCGTCCTCCTCACGTCCGCAGGCCTTCCGTCTGCAGGACTGACGGCGTCCGGCATTCCGAAAGCCTTTCGTCCCCGAGCCTCCAGGTAGCGGGTCATCCACAAGCCGTATGGTTGCAGGCCTCCCTGACGTGCCCCGGCTGCGATGAGCCTCACGGCAACGGGTGTCACCGCACGGCAGCGGCGCTGACTTTTTCTGCTTTTTGATGAAAATCCAAATGTCAACAGATTGTAAGGATCCAAATCCCAACAGATTGTAAGGATCCAAATCCCAACAGATTGTAAGGATCCAAATCCCAACAGATTGTCAGGATCCAAATCCCAACAGATTGTAAGGATCCATATCCCAACAGATTGTAAGGCAATGTCAACAACTTAAGGCAGAAATCGACTGTTTATCAGATATTTTCATCAATGATATCAGCTACTTGCCAGGCGCCACTCTTCTTAAGTTGTTGATATTGGATTGTAAGGATCCAAATGTCAACAGATTGTAAGGATCCAAATCTCAACAGATTATCATGAAACGTTTTCTTGGGTATCATGGCGTGTGACACCCATCATATTGCGATGGCTATAAGGGTTTCATGCGCCGGGGCGTTGAAAATCAACATGAACGTGAAAGAGAATTTGGCTGTTCCTCCTGACTGGGGGGTGTCGTGAAGGCAGGGGACCGGATCCCGGTCGCCCGGCGCGGGCGGTCTGCGCCTTTGCCAGTGTCCTCCCTGAAGCCCCGGCTACTCCGGCCCTCCGGGACGGGACGCCGGGGGTGCCGCAGCCGTTATCCTGATTTCAGGGGGCGGGACGGCGGATGTCGATGTTTCTATCATGATTCGGTGTGTTTCTATCATGATTCGGTGTTTCTATCATGATAATGTTTTCTGGGCATCACGGCCTTGGGCGCTCTTCATGTTGTAATGACTTCATGTTGTAATGACTTCAAAGGCTTCTTCCGTCGGGGTATCGATAATCAACATGAACGTGTAAAGGGGGGCGGCGTTTCTAAGTCGCCGATATCATTGATTCAACTTTCGGAGATGCCATGTTCCTCCGCCTCAAGATGTTGACGTCGGATAAGGATCCCATCACGTTTCAAGCCCCGCTACACTCCCCGCGTGCCGCGGGCGGCCGCGCGTGAAGACCCGAAGGATACGGGTGGGCGCGGTCGAGCTGGGCGGCGGCCTGCCCCCGGCCGTCCAGACCATGACCGACACGGACACCGCGGACGCTGAAGCCACCCTGTCCCAGATAGGGAGGTGCATCGCCGCCGGCGCGGACATCGTGCGCGTGGCGGTCCCGGACGCGAAGGCCGCGGCGGCGCTGTGGCGCATAGCGGCGGAGAGCCCCGCGCCCGTCGTGGCCGACGTGCATTTCGACTGGAGGCTGGCCGTCAGGGCGCTCCAGGCCGGCTGCGCGGGCGTGCGCGTGAACCCCGGGAACATCGGCGGCGGAGACAGGCTAATGAAGGTCGTGGAGGAGTGTGCCCGCCGGGGGGCCTGCCTGAGGGTCGGCGTCAACCTGGGCTCGATCGACCCGGAGCTGGCTGCCCGGCTGGGCCGGGGGCCGGAGGCCATGTGCGAGAGCGCATTGAAGGAGTCCGCCCTGGTGGAGGCCTCGGGATTCAGGAACTACAAGGTGTCCCTGAAGGCCTCCGGCGTCCGGGACACCGTGGCCGCGGCGCGTCTTTTCGCGCGGGTCTCGGACGTCCCCCAGCACCTGGGGGTGACCGAGGCGGGGCCGCTCGTCGCGGGCGTGGCCAAGAGCGCGGTCGCCATGGGGATCCTCCTGTCGGAGGGCATCGGCGACACCGTAAGGGTGTCCCTTACCGCCCCGCCCGAAGCCGAGGTGGAGGCTGCCTTGGAGATACTCCGGGCCCTGGGGCTCAGGCACGGCGGGGTGGAGTACGTGTCCTGCCCCACCTGCGGGCGCTGCCGGATAGATCTCCCGGCGCTCCTGGCGGATGTGAAGTCTAGGCTCGCGGACGTCAAGGCCCCTCTGAAGGTGGCGGTCATGGGCTGCGTCGTGAACGGCCCCGGCGAGGCGCGGGAGGCCGACCTGGGCGTGGCGGGCGGCAGGGGCGTCGGCAGGCTCTTCGTCAAGGGCGGCTTCGTGAGCGAGCTCCCCTACGCCGAGCTGGCGGGGGCCGTGGAGGAGTTGGCCCGCAAGGTGTTGAGCGAGAGGGAGGGCGTCGGGGGGGACGGGGCTGACGATACTGGAGCCGGTGGAACCGAGGGGGACGTGGACGGCGAGTGACGGCGGGGCGTGGACGGCGAGTGACGGCGGGGCGTCCGGCTGGTGACGGCATTGTCGCTCGGTAGCTTTTCCCTTTCCCGGGTGCCCCATCTGGCATCGTTTTGGCGGCCCTCTCTCTACGTTCTCCTTCGTCGCTTCTCCCCTCGCGGTTATCCTTCCCGCAAGCAGGCGGTTCGTCGACGACAGGGAATGGCGGCGAGCCCGTCCTCTATACCGGTGCGGGCCCCGAACCTGTCGGCGGGACCGTGTTTAATGCCATCGCGACTTGTGCTATAAAGGGCAAAGATCAAAGAACATGAAACTGTGCCCATCATCTTCCGAAGGTACCGCCCGGCGTGCCTTGAGGCTCAAGTTGCGCCGGATCGCCTGTGACGGAATGGGCATGCTCCGCCTCGGCGGGAAGGCGGAGGGGTAGCACGAGGCGTTGCAGACACGGACAGGCGCGACAAGGCTGAGACGCTGAGAGTCGGAGGAGCTGAGAGTCAGAGAGTCTGAGCGGCGGAAGGGGAGTGACTGAATGGCCAGGCAGATCGTGAGGGGGTTCAGAGGAAAGCTCGGCGACTGGTTCGACCTCTCGCGGGACATCACGGTGAGCCTGTCCTTGAAGGGACCGGGCGTCTGGGATCCGTGCTGTTTCGGCCTGGATGCGGCGGGCAGGCTCTCGGACGACCGTTACATGGTCTTCTTCAACAGGCTCTCGTCGCCGGACGGCGAGATCGTCCAGGCCGGTGACGGGGGCGGTTGCGAATACAGGGTAAGGCTCTCCGCGCTCCCGATGCAGGTGGACAGGCTGGCCTTCACCCTGAGCCTGGACGGGGAGGGGTCGATGCGGCAGGCGTCCTCGGTCTCGGCCTCGCTCTCCCAGGGCGCGGAGACGGTCTCGCTGGACCTTTCCGGGAACGACTTCGGGGACGAGAAGGCCGTCATAGCCGTCGAGATATACCGCAAGGACTCTTCCTGGAGGCTGGCCGCGGTAGCGGCGGGCTTCAGCGGCGGGCTCCCCGCGCTCCTCAGGCACTACGGCGGCGAGGAGATATCTGCGCTGTCGGACGTTGCCCCGCAGGCTCCTCCGATGCCTCAGAGTCCCTTTCCTGCGTCTCGGAGTCCCGCCCCCGCGCCTTCCAGTCCCGCCCCCGCGCCCCTGAGTCCCGTCCCGGACAAGGTCTCCCTGGAAAAGAGGCTCGAGAGGGACGCCCCGCAGCTCGTCTCCCTGGCGAAGCCTCTCAAGGTGGCCCTGGAGAGGCACAATCTCGCCGATACCGTGGCCATGGTAGGGCTGGTGCTTGACATCTCCGGCTCGATGACCGGCAGGTACCGCGACGGCGCCGTCCAGGACGTGATCGACAAGACCGTCCCGCTGGCGGTCCAGTTCGACGACGACGGCAAGCTCGACCTGTGGTTCTACGGCACCAAGGCCCGCAAGATGAGGCCTGTCACCCTGAAGAACTACGCCAGGGCCGTGCCTTCCGATTGGCGGCTTTTGAAGAAGGAACTGGGCGGCCGCAACAACGAGCCGGCGGTGATGAAGAGCGTGATGAGGAAGTTCAGGAACGCGGCCATGCCCGCGTACGTAGTCTTCATCACCGACGGCGGCGTCAACAAGGAGGAGGAGATAAGGGAGCTCCTGATCGAGAGCTCCCGGATGCCGATCTTCTGGCAGTTCGTGGGCCTCGGGGGAAAGGGCTACGGCATCCTCAGGGAGCTGGACGCCATGCGCGGCAGGTACGTGGACAACGCGAGCTTCTTCGCCCTGGACGACTTCCGGTCGATCGCGGACGACGAGCTCTACTCGCGGCTCCTGGGCAGGTTCCCCCTGTGGCTGAAGGAGGCGAAGTCCAAGGGGATCCTGTAGCGGGAGGAATCGTGTCCCGCCGCCGTCCGCAGCGGCGGACCTGATGCCCCGGCCCGGCCGGCGCGTCCGGCCTGTCAGGCGCATACTGCAGGTCGGCGCATACGGCCTGTCAGCGCGACCGGCGCATACGAACGGTTTGCGCTACCGGCTCATACGGCAGGTCGGCGCATACGGCCTGTCTGCGTGACCGGCTCATACGGCCTGTGTCCGTATGACCGGCGCATACGGAGGTTAACCATGGCCAGGAAGAAGAAATCGGATACCGGCGGGCCCCGTGTGCCAGACTCTGCGGAGCCCATGCTAGCCGCAGGCCTCGCGGCCGTGCGGAACGCGTCCTGCAGGCAGGCGGAGGCCGCGTTCGCGGCAGCGGGGGGCGGGGATGGCGCAGGCTTTCGCCATGCCTTGGCCACCCTGGGGGACATGGTCTTCCGGAACGGCTGCGCGGCCGCCGAGAAGGCCTGGGAGGCCCCCGGCGCCTGGCGGCTCCGGGGGGCGGGGGCTCGCCGGAAGGCCGGGAAGACGGCCTCAGACGGGGAGATCCTTTATCTGGAGGTCCGGGAGCAGAAGATTGAGTTGCCCTATAAGAGCGAGCGCTGGCCGAAAAATTTCGACATCCTCTCCGCTTCGGCGTACGTCCTCCGCGGACCGATAGAGCCGTCCCCGGGCTTCCGGGAGGGCGAGGCGGAGGCCCCGGCGGCCCCGCCAGCCGAACACGTCACCGTAGTCGGGTTCTACCTCAAGCTGTTCCGGAAGCTTGTCTGGGAACTGGCTCTCCGGCACGGCTACAGGGGGCCGGAGCATGCGGTGCTCCTGGTGGACGGCTCGCAGAGCGCCTCCAGGACGGTCTGGGGACTCTTCAACGGGGCCACGAGGATAGTGGACTTCCGCGAGCTCGAGCTCCAGGCCTTGCGTTGCGCGTCGCACATTTTCGATGGCGCGGACCAGTTGGATCTCCTGGAGAGGTATCAGGGCGAGGAGATCCCCAAGATCGAGGACAGGCCGGCGGAGTGGGCCGACCAGATCTTGCTGAACGCGTGGGACGGCGACGTGGACGAAGCCGCCGGCTACGCGAAAGCGGCGGACTACTTCGACGGGCCCGACGAGACGCGGGAATTCCTGGGCTATCTGAAGAAGAACCGGAAGTTAATGGACTACCCCGCCTTCCGGCGCAGGGGCCTGTACCCCGGGGACGGCGCGCTCAGGCGCGTCCCGCGCTTGGATTTGGAAGGGTGGCTCTCGGATTATTGGGTGGAGGACTGGAACGAGGATTCGCTCCAGGCCGCCGCTACCCTCCTGGACAAGCACAGGAGCGGGCTGTGGGACCGCGACGTGGCGGTCCCCGCCCGAGCCGTTTTCGGCTGAAAGGGCCAGGCGGCCCTTCCCTGACCGCCCCGGGCCGCAGCGGCCCGATCGGACCGGACCCGGGGCTAATGGATGAGCTAGCCCCCTTTTCTTGGAGACGATTTTATGCCATAATTAGTAAATGGGATGACACAACATATAGGGGTGTACCTTGAAAGGAGGATTAATGGGAGATATTCGAAAAAAGCACCC
>JAISEQ010000537.1 GCA_031264045.1 Deltaproteobacteria bacterium | reverse complement strand
TTTCATCCCAAGTCATAGACATCGTGGACCGGCAGCCAGACGGGCCGACGGGCCCGTTCCAGGGAAAGAGCTATTGATTGTCTATGCCATCATATGTTTTAAAAAAGGTTTAAGGTTTTACGTGCTGACTTCGGATTTCCTGGTTCTCCCTTAAGAAATCATCAGCGTCCGGCCTATTGACCGAATTTTTACCCTCCAGCCGACTTCCATATGTTGTGGTTGCCCTATTTCTCAATTTAGGGCAATTCATGTCCAAGCTTTGGGGGGTTGCCTCAGTTCTAATAGAGCCTCAGAGGGAGGATGTGGACCGTGCCGTCGGGGGTGGCCATGGCGAGGTTCAGGAGCCTCCCGTCGCCCATCGGCAGATCCATGGAAAGCGTGTTCGAACCGGGCGCGGCGTTCACGGTAGCCCTGAAGAGCTCGGTCTCGGCGGGATCCCCGGGATCCGTGAGCTGGAAGGACGCCTCGCCGCCTTCCTTCAGGAAGAAAGGCACCAGGTAGAGGCCGCTGTCCGGGTGGCGGCGGGTCACGTGGGCATCGTCGCGGTACTTGGCTCCCCGGAGCAGGCGGGTGATGACTGCCTCCGGGAAGCCGTCATCCAGCTTGGGCGGGGAGAAACCCAGGCGCTCCAGGCCGGCTCCTATCTCTGGACTGGCCATGAACAGGCGCCAGGGAAGGCCCGAGCGGTAGTTCTCGATCATCACGACTATGGGGAGCTGGTCTATGGCCAGGTAGTGGGGGCTCACCCAGTCGTCCTTGAGGCTCACGGAGTCCCGCGGCCCGAACCAGCTCCAGACCAGATCCTTCAGCCTGGTCGAGAGGAAGGAGAGCACCTCCATGGAGTAGTGGGGGGTGTAGGGCATGGACGAAAGGGCAGCAGTCGGGGCTAGGATCCCCTGATCGTTCAGCGGGGAGAAGACCCCGTACCCTGAGTCCGGCTTCTGGCTGGCCGTGAGCCCCCAGAACCCTTCGGAATAGCGGTTGGCGCGGGGGGCATGCACCGTGCAGTACTCCCGGTTGGAGAGGGTCTGCTTCACGTTCCTTATGAAGTAGCCGCTGGGGACCGCCCTGTCGGCCAACCGCCGGGGGTCCAGGCCCAGAAACGAGTAATGGGCCGTGAAGAGCGGCCCCCCTCCCGGGGGCGCTCCCTCAATCTGGTACCCGAAGAGCGCCCTCTTGCGGTAGTTGGGGCTCTGGTACCAAAACTCGAAGGCTTTGGGATCTATCGGGTGTGTGGGGGAGGAGGCTGCCAGCACGTAAGCTACGAGGGCCTCGTTGTAGCCCTTGACCCGGAGCCCCAGAAAGCCCCTGGCGGGAGACCAGTGCCAGAATATGCCCGCGTTCTGGCTGTCGGTGAAGAACTGCCAGTCCACGCCCTCCCAGATCCTGGTCGCCTGGGCCCGGAACTCCTCCTCGGCACCGGGGCCGTTGAAGTAGCCGCGGGCGATGAGGAGCCCCTGGACGAGGAACGCGGTCTCCACCACGTCTATCACGTCCCGGCCGTTCTCGAAGTCGAATGGCTCGCCCGTCTTCCCGTTCATCCAGTGGGGGAATGCGCCGTGCCACTCCGGTCTGGAGGAACGGAGGAGGTAGCCGGTTATCTTCAGAAGCCTCTCCACAGCCTGCTCCCTGGTGACCCAGCCGCGGTCGGTAGCGACCACCAGGGCCGCGATGCCGAAGCCGGTGCCCGCCATGGTGACCGGCCTGGTTTCCCATCCGAAGTCGGCCTCGTAGGCCGTGCCGGAGTCCGGGTCCCCGAACTCCCAGAAGTACCTGAAGGCCTGGCTCTGGATCGTGTCCAGGGCCTCGCGGTCCAGGAGGAGCGCGCGGTCTGTCTCGGCGGACGCGGTCGTGGCCGAGAGGGCCAGACAGGCCGCAATGGACGCGGCGGCCGCGGCCGCGAGGAACATCGGGAACGGGGAAGGGACGGGGAGGCGGAGGGCGTGAAAGGCTGAGAAGGCATCTCTGGACATGGGTCCGCAGTTGGCGTTAGGCCGGAAAGGGGTTCGGGGGAATTCACGGCCGCGCGGACGGCTTCCGGGGCGGGCGGACGTTGCGGCTGGGCTTCGGCGGGCTTTCAGGGAAAGGCCGACCATGAGGTCCGGTGCCGACGACACCGGAATAATGGCCCTTATATGTGATAAAGTGCCGATTTGCAAGCGCGGGGGGCGTTGCGGCGTTGTCCGGGACTTTCGGCGCGGCCAGCAAGGGGCTGTTGTCCGGGACTTTCGTTATGGCGCACGAGGGGATGTTGCCTATCCGATGAATCGGGCTCCGCGTCCGGAGGCGGGAAAGCGCCTATCCCCGGGGGAGGAGGGAAGCTCCTGACGCGGGGCGGCGGGGCAGGGGAGGCGGCTCCGGGAGCGGGGCCGGGGACTTCAGGCCGCCTGTGCGAGGTGCCGCCGACGGGGGGGTGCGGAACATGCCGATGAGAGGGATCCGATGCTCGTCGGCCTTAGGGAAGAGGGGGAGGGCACCGGTCGCCTCCGTCTAGCGCCAGACCCAGACCAGTGGGCTCCTCTGCGGTCCGTCCGAGTCCAGGAACATGGCCAGCGCCCTGGACATTTCAGCGCCGCTCTTGAAGGCGGTGGCCTTGAAGCCCTTAGATCGGATGACCTTGGAGGCGGCCTCCACGGCACCCAGCCAGGTGCCCGGATCGGGCACGAGCTCGGCCGCCACGTGCAGGGTGACGTTCGGGCGGGTGGCGAGCCAGGCGATCCGCGCGTCCGTCACGGTGTGCCCCTCCACCAGCACGTGGTGCTGCTGGCCGACGGGGGATCTCCTGATGACCCGCTCCAGGAAGGCCAGGAACCGGTCATACCCCTTGGGCGCGGGGAGGGCGCGGCCCCTGAACACGTGGAATGTCTCCAGAACCTCCAGGAGGGTGCGGCGCCTGGCCGGGGGCGTCTTGCGGCCCAGGGGCCTTCCGGGAAAGGGGCCGGGCTCCACTTTCGCGGTCGGGCGCACGCCGTGCGGGCCGTGGACGGAGAGGACCAGGGCCAGCTCCGAGTCCTCGATGTAGACCCCCGTCACGTCCGAGACCAGGAACGAGAGCATGGGATCCATCTCCGAGCGGTGCCGCCGCCGCCTCTCCAGGCGTATGCCCTCTTCCCGGAGGAGCGTCCAGACCCTGTTGCGAGGCATCCCCATTGTCTCGGCGATGGCGCGGGCGTCCCAGAATTCGGCGCCCGGCGGGGGCGGCTTCAGCAGCAGCTCGCGCAGGGCCTTCTTCGTCTCGGTCTGGCGGTACGTGGCGGGCTTGCCCGGGCGGGGGTCGTCGAAGAGCCCGTCCAGCCCCTTCTCGATGAAGCGCATCCTCCATTTGCAGGCGGTCTTGCGGTTGATGTCGAAGAGTTCGGCTATCTGCATGTCCTGGACGCCCTCCAAGCACTTGAGCACGATCTCGGCCCTGGCGGTAAGCCTGGCGTCCGCCGCCTCGCCCGAGGACCAACGTCTCAGGATGGCCAGTTCCTTCTCCGTGCAGGAGGGTCGGGGGCATCTTTTCGGCATGCGGTTCACCTCGCGGGGCTCCCGGACGGGAATGCCGGAACGTCCGGGACTAAAGGCGGGGGGCTTGCGGCGTCCTCGGCTTGGAAGGCACCGCCGGCCGTGCCGGCCGCCTCCGGGGCAGGGGCCGCGTCCGCCGTGGCCGCCGGGCGTAACGGTCCCGGAGGTCTTCACCCGTCAGGATCAAGGCCCGCGCGGAGGGCATCCAGCTCTGCCGAAAGGGCCAGCGTCCGGCCGATCCTCTCTTCCGGATCGGAAGTGTCCTCCAGGCCGCGGCGCAGGATCCGGATCTCCTCTTCCAGAAGCCTGGGAACCCCATCGAGCTTCGCCGTGAGGAGTTCGGCGAGTAGGCTCCGCAACTGGCCGGAGATCCCGTCCTTCACATCGGAATCGAGCTCGAGGTCAAGGCACTTGCCGATCTTCTTCCTGAGAAAGGACTTCCAGGTTTTGGCTTCGTATATGATGAAGAAGGCGTCCGTTGCGAGCATGAGCCCCGTGTTCAGATGCTTCAGGGCGATCCCCGGAATCAGGCTGACGAGGGCGACTCCGCCGAGCCCCGCCACGTCGGACCCACTCAGGGGATTGCCGCCGGCGGCGGCGCCGGTAAGGCCGGCCGCCGCAGTCTCGGCGGTGCCGGCGAAGAGGGACGTCATGGCCCCGTCCGACACCCTGTCTCCATCGGCTCCCGCAAGCCTCACAAGGACGTCCTCCGCGGGATCGTCCCCCGCGCGGTCCCCCGGGAGGGACACAGAAGAGTGGCGGGACGCGACGATGCAGTAGGCCCTGAGCTCCCCGTCCAGCGCCTCCATCCTGGAGCGCAGATGGTCGGAAGCCGCGGCCACGGTCCTTCTGGCGCCGAAGGGCACTGTGTGGGCGCACAGGTAGACGGCGCACTCAGCGGCATCGAACCACCTGCCGGAACTGTCCAGTTCTCGTTCCACCGCCTCCCGCGTGGCGTCTATCTCTGCTTTGACGAGCTTTCCGCAGGAGACCCCGAGACGTCCGAAAAACGCCTCTATTCTGTCGATGCATCCGGACCTGATCTCCTCCAGGGAGGCTATCCGTTTCGAAAGGGCTCGGACGGATTCCATCTTGAGCCGCAGGCCCGCCCGCTCGGTGCGGAGGTGCTGCGCGGCCCGGTCTATGGCCGTGAGGATGGAGTCGCGGATGGTGGCTTCGGTCTTCGAGGCGGCCTCGGGCGAAAGCGTCAGCTCGAAGATCCTGTCGAAAAGGGATTGCGTGTCGAGGGGAAGGAAGCCGCCCCCGACAGGTCTGGCGGAAGGGACGATGAAGGCGTCGAATTTCCTCCGGAGGCAGTCGCCGGCGCGCGACATTATCTCCTTCACCCGCTTCTCCTCGAAGCCGGCTCCCTGGGGGGCGCGGTTTATGACGAGCACCAGGGGGGGTGGCGCGTCCAGTTCCCCGGAGGCCTGGCTCACGGTCTCGAAGAGCTCCTGCTCGACCAGGCCGAAGCCGGTGCGGTAGCCCGTGACCAGGACCAGGACGTCGCTGTTCGGCACAAAGGCCCTGAACACCTCCAGGTGCCTTTCCATGAGGCTGTTGTAGCCCGGCGTGTCGAAGATCTGGAAGCCTGCCCAGCCGGTTCCTTTCCTCCCGGTGAAGAGGCGGAGGCGCTTCATGCCGTCGGAAGGAAACCGGCAGAGTTCCGCGAACTCTTCCCTTCCTGAAACGGCTTCCTCCAGCGGCGCACCGCGGCCGTCATCCACGATCTTCCTGAAGACGTCGCCGTCCGGAGTGTCTTCGGGGGGCACGAAGGCCAGATGCACGACCGTGGCGGTGGTGGGCTTGACCCCGGTCGGGAGGATCCTGTCCCCCAGGAAGCTGTTTATGAGAGCGGATTTTCCGGAGCTGGTCTCCCCCACGAATGTGGCCCAGGAGCTGGGATGGTCCAGGCGGAAGCCGATGCTCTCGGCCTCGGACCTGAACCGGGAGTCGGCAAGCCCGCCCGCGATGGCGGCGAGGCTGGCGGCGGCGGCCTTAAGGGCTTGGAGCGTCACGGGAGTCTCCTGGGGCATCGGAGTGGGACAGAGGCGGGTGCCGGCCGGCTAGGCGGACGCCGTCTCGGCCTTTCCCCTGAAAGTATTCAGGGCGGCGATCTTCATCTCTATTCTTCTCTTCTCGGCCTTTTTGTCGCCGGCGGACTTCAGGAGGCTGGCCAGGCCGGACTGGTGCGCCGCCTTGGCGTTCTCTTCAAGGCCGATACACTGGTTCTCGAACCACGACTCGTATTCGAGCCGGAACTTCCCGAGCGATTCGGTAACGGAATCGGCGGTGGATTTGAGGAACTTTTCGACCGCTGCGTCTATCTGGGGAAGCAGCCTGTCTTTCTGGACGTTGGCCAGGGCCTGCCTGATCCTGCCGCCCAGCAGTTTCCCGAAGGTGGCGGCGACGGTGGCGAAGGTCAAGGCGGCCCCTATGCTCAGGGGGTTGGCCAGCAACACGAAAGTGGCCAGGGCCGAGAGGGCCCCTCCCGTGCTCGACAGATACTCCCTGAAACGGTAACCTTCCTCACCTTCCAGGGAGGAGTCGAAATCGGCGGACTCCGCTGTCGGCCCCGAGATGCAGGAGGTATCGGAGAACTTCTCCTTCATGAAATCCTCGAAGCTGGAGATTCTCTCCTGGATCCTGTCGGTCAGCTCCGCGTAGCTCTCTTTGGAGAGGTCTGCGAAGGCGGCGTTCAGGTGGGCCCCGTCGGTCACGCCCTTGCCGACGACCTCGGCCATCCTGCCGCGGAGCTTGGGGCCCTCGATCCTCTCCCACCTCCCGCAGATGGCTCCGACATCGCGGTTCAGCCTGCCGAGCGCCGACGCGGAGTCTCCGTGGAGCTCCCTGAACCGGGACAGGGCGGTCCTGATTTCGATATGGGACTCGTCGACGCGCCTCTTGGCGAAATCCACGTCATCGGAAAGGGCCGCGTCCTCGCGGGCCAGATCGGCGAGCGCGGAGTCGATGAACCCCAAAAGCGTCTTCCTGGCGTTTTCCGACAGCCTCGCCTTCCAGTCGGCCCCCAGTCTCGTCAGGAGCTCCGTCAGCCTCTCCGGGCCGTAGCCGCAGTCCGGGTCCGGAGAGCCGCCGCCGAGGCGGCGCTTCAGGGCCATGTAGGCGTTGACCGGCATGATCCTGAACTGCTCCCGCCCGTTCCCCGAACTCTCGAGGTCCGTGTCGGCGCCCGATATGTTGAGCTCCTTCGCCATCCTGTCGACCACGTCCTGGTTGAAGGCGATGCCTTCCTCCACGTCTTCCGGCATCTCGTCGTTCCAGATGTTCTGCACGAAATACGTGTTGTGGCGCCTGAGCCGCCAGTTTTTCTTTATGTCCCTCGCCTCGGAGGTGGTCACCGTCGGGTTCGTCCGTATGATGCAGATGAGGCCGGAGGCACCCCGGAGGTAGTTGACGGTGGTCTCCTGGTTCGTTTCGGTGAGGCTCCCGACTCCCGGAAGATCCACGAGAACGAGTCCCCCCTCGAGGAAGGGGGCGTCAGACTCCACGGTGAGCTTCACGATCCCGAGGCGGTTGCCTGGGTTCAGCTCCTGATGCACGTAGCGGTTAAGTCTGTCCTGTTCGAGGGGGATCCTCTCCTCGTGGCCGTCCCCGAAGAGCACCGCCGCCTCGGGAGCGCCGGGCCCACGCCTCCTTATCTCCACCGGCACCGCGGTCGTCTCGTCCGCGTCGATGGGGAGCACGGGCCTGTCGAAGCAGAGCGAGTTCAGGAGTGTACTCTTCCCTGAGCCCTGCACACCCAGCACGGGAAGGAAGAATTCCGGGGTGTCGAGCGAGTCCGCCGCCGCGTTGCAGAGAGAGGCGACGGACTCGGACTTTTCCAGGGAAATCTTCCCGGTCTCCGACAAAAGGGAGTGGAGCTCCCCGTCCCTCAGAATTTCTTTGAGGCCCATGTTTCCGAACCCCCTTTCTAGCGGATGATCCTCTTGTACCACGGAAGGGCGGCGCGGGTAGCCTGAGCCAGCGTCAGGCCGTTGGCCTCGGCAAGGGCCGCCTCGGTTTCGGACAGCTGGGCACCGAGACCGTTGATCTTGTCCGTGAGCACCCCGATGAGCCTGGCGGTCCTGGCCTCGGACGCGGAGACAGCGGCCTCCGCCCTGGACGCTGCCGACTCGCTGGCCTTCACGAGGGCTTGTTCCGTGGCCGCGCGGAAGGCGGAGAGCTTGTCCTCGAGGGAGTCGATCCTGGACGAGAGGCCCGCTACGAGATCCGATGTCCTGTCGAAGGCGGCTGCGGCGGCGGCTTCCGCCCTGGAGGCGGCCCGGGAAACGTCCTCAGGGTCGTACGGGTGCCGGGTGAGGAGGGCGTCAACGGCCCTCTTCAGCCCTTCGGAGCCTGCGGCGGCCGTCCCGTCGCGGTCCGCCGAGCCGGCGGCGGCGGCCGAGAGCATGGCCGACTGGGCATCGAGCCTTTTGGAAAGATCGTCGGCCAAAGCGGCGGTCTTTTCGTCCGAGGCCGCGGCGGAAGCCTCGGCTCTGTCGGCCGCGGCGGCCGAGGCGTTCACGGCACCGTCTATCGCCTCGCGGAACTCGTCCGGGTCGAGCCAGGGTCTGGCGGCCAGATCGGCTACGGCCTTCCCTACCGCCTCGGTGCCGATAGCCGCCGCGTCGGAGGAGGAGGCGAGTCTGGCCTCCAGGCCGTCAATCCGCGCGGCGAGCCCGTCGATGAGCGCGGCGGTCCGCCCGTCTGAAGCGGCGATGAGAGACCTGGTCATCAGGACGCCGCGGGAGATCGCCTCCGGATCGGGCAGCGGCCCCGGGGAAGGAGTCGGGACGGACTTCCCGTCCCCGTTGGGGACGTCCGGCGGCGAAGCCGCGTCTCCTGCCGGGGGCGAGGCCGCCCCTCCGACGGACGCGAGCATCAGGATGCTGTCGTTCAGGTCGTTTCCCAGCTCATCGATCCTGGCGGATGCCTTCTTGAAGGAGTCCCTGAACCCCTCATCGAGATCGCTTCTGGTCGGGAGATCGTCTACCCAGTCCGGCCTCGCGCTTCTCAATGTCAGGTCCAGGCTGTTCAGGACATCCTTCGTGTGCCTGTCGACGCTCATGATTATCTTTTCGGGAAGGCTCTCGCCGGCAGGGTTTCCCGCAGCGGTCGTGCCGCCCT
>JAISEQ010000470.1 GCA_031264045.1 Deltaproteobacteria bacterium | reverse complement strand
TTGATAGCTAATATTTCTGATTTCAGTATGGTTTAAGGATTTTGAAATATTTAATACATCTGGGTTAAAGATTTCTATATCATGTATTTCGATATCATGTATTTCTATATTACAGATTTATATATTACTGATTTATATGTCATGATAAGAACTACATGGAAGATCGCGAAAAAAATATCATGTGTATGTTCATTTCAGTCTGGATAAATTTCATCAATACAATTAAAGCATAATCAAATTATATTTTCCTTGACACAAAGTTTGTTTTAATCTTTGAAGAATGCCGTGCAATAATTTTTAATTTCAAATCCAGCTTAACCGGCCTGGTCCTTGCTCATCAGAATGCCTTGCGGATACGTCCGGGATTGGTCGCGGGCCGTCAAGGGCGACGGACGTCCTGCAGGAAAGAGGGCAAGTCCATGGCATCGCGGACAAGTCCGGCGTCCGGGGATTTCGGTCGGGTCTGCGCTTCCCGGGCCGCTTCCCCGGTTTCCTGCGGCGTTTACCGGCTCCGTTCCCAACGACGTATTCCAGCCGGTTCACCCGGCGCTTTCCGTGCCCTCCCGGCGATAAAAAAAGCGGGGCCCGTTTCCGGGCCCCGCTTTTCCGCCGAAGGGGGCTTACCTCCGGCGGAGGGATGTCTGTCAGTCGTCTCGTCAGGGCGGCCTTCCCTCCCAGGGTTGGAGGAGGGGGCCGGAGGTCGCAAGAGTCCTATAGGCAAGTCTCCTTTCGGGCGCGGGACAGGCCCGCCCGGCCCGGATTTATGGCTCATCCCGCTCCGTCGTCCCCCGGGGGGGCCGTCCGCGGAGCGCATCGGGGCGAGCCGTGCTCTGGAGGGGGATTCCGGGCCGGCGCCTGATCAGGGCGCCGGGGGGCGGCGGCTGCCGTCCTGAACCCGGCACGGCGAGGCGGGCCCCGGAAAAGGCGGGCCTCGGCCGTTGTCCCCGCGGAAGAAAAAGCTGACGTCCTCGGGCCGTCCCGGAGGCCCGCCGGGCCTCCCGGGCCGACGGGTCCCGGCTGTTCGGGGCCCGCCGGCATCGCCTGCGGAGGATCTGGGAAAAACGTGCTGGGAGATCCGTCGGCCGTCTCCCGGCCGGCGGGCCCCGGCTGTTCGGGGTCCGCCGGCTTGCCTGCAGAGGAACTGGGCTTTGTCTGGGTCGTGGTGGAAACTCGTGGGGCGCGGGGCCGCTAGTGCAGGGTCGGGGACATGGTGACGCGGCCCGTGATGTCGCTCGGGAGCTTCACCTTCTCCAGGGTGCGCTTCAAGGGCTCTATGCCCTCGGCGTCCGGATAGCACATCGCGATGATGCCCATGAAGGTGACGGTCTCGGCTATGGCCTCCAGGAGGAGGGTCTTCTGGCCCTTCAGGTCGTGATCGAGGTTCTCGACCACGGGCGCCAGATACGAGAGCACCTTGGCGGCGGCCGCGGCGGAGGGCCTGGTGGCGAGCGAGAGGCTAGTGCCGGGGAAGTTGGCCTGCCCGGCCTCGGAGGCCACGACGTGGGCCAGCTCGCCGAACTCCCGGTCCATGAGCCTTCTGGCCTCTTCGGGGATCTCCTCCTCCCGGCCCGCGGTGAGGGCGAGCTCGGCCATCCGCCCCAGCGTCCCCGACAGGACCGTGTAGCGGTCCCAGGCCAGGTTCAGGTCGCTTATGAGCGACGGGAGATCCTCCATCTGCTTCTTGGCGGCGCGGACCGCCTCGACCACGTCGGCCGGCATCCCGGCCGCCCCGGGGAAGTCCAGGACGCCCGCCAGGAGGGAACTTATGTCGAACATGGAGTCGAAGTCGTCTGTAACTATCATCATGGCTGTCCTCCGGTGCTTCCCCTCGGCAGGGGCCCTGTCTCGACGGGCCTCCGGGACCCGTCCGTCCGGGGCCGTTTCCGGCCCGTCCCGGCGCCGGGCCCCCGCGCGGGGGGCCGGTAAACTCTCTTCCGGCGGCGCGGGCCGCCGTCCTTCTCCCCGCCCGCCGTGCCGTCTCCGGGGCCTTCCGGCCCCCGCTCCCAGGGCCGGCCTCAGCCGTTCAGGAGCGACATCGCCATCTCGGGGAGGGAGTTGGCCTGGGAAAGCACGGACACCGCGGCCTGGCTCAGGACCTGGTTGCGGACGAAATCCGTCATCTCGGTCGCGATGTCCACGTCTGATATCCTGCTTTCGGCGGCCTGGGTGGTGTCGTGCATGATCTCGCGGTTGGTGAGCGTGTTCTCCAGGCGGGTTATGTAGGCCCCGAGCCTCGCCCGGCAGAACTCCTTTTTGGCTATCGCCCGGTCCAGGGCGCCCAGCGCCTCCTGGGCGTTGGACTGGGTGCGGATTGCGGCCCCCGCCCAGTCGCCGCCGGAAGCGTTCTGGATCTCGGTGAAGGTCTCGCGGTTCAGCCCACTTATGAAGCCCGCGTGGTCCAGGAAGACGGAGCCGCTCCCGAATGTCCCGAACTTCGCGCCCCCGTAGCCGAAGAAGTTCAGGTCGTAGGCCGCGGCGCTGGGGTTCGAACCGGCGTTCAGTATCCAGAGATCCCTCTGGTCGCCCGTGTCCCGTCCGTCCAGGCGGACCGACCAGGTGCCAAGGCCCGTCGGCTGGGCCTTCAGCACCCCCCAGGCCTCGCCGCCGTTCCCGAACCAGCTCCCGTCCGTCCCGCTCTCCTCGGTCTCGTCGTTGTACCAGAGGATGGAGGAGGACAGCCCCGCCCTGTCGGCTATGGCCCCCAGGCGCTGGTCGGTCCCGAACACGTCGCCGTCGTGGTCCCCCCCCTCGCGGTTGAAGACGTAGACCGACCTGTAGCCGGGGCGGTAGACGTGGTCCTCCAGCTTGGCCCAGTAGGTGTCGCTGTTCTCGTTCACCGTCATGGCGAAGCACTGGGCCGCGCTGTAGACGAGGGAATACTGGCTTGAGCTCATGGAGTAGAACTTGAACTCGCCGGGATCCTCGCAGGCCTCGAGGTTCATGCTGTAGCTTCCCACGTAGTAGATTTCGTCCCCCAGGCATATCCTGTTGGCGCTGGAGTTGGGCTGGTGGTCCACGAGGGTGTCCACCGTATCGTCGTCCCTGAAGTCTATCCTCACCCTGGACTGGGTGCCGCGGTTCACGGAGTCAATCAGCCTCTCGAGGGACGTCCCGCTCTGGATCTGGTAGGCGCCGGCCACGTAGCGGCCGCGGCTGAGAAGCGTGTCGTCGTCCTCGCCCAGGTCCCAGTTGTAGCCGTAGCTGAAGATCTGGCCGGAGGCCCATTCCTCCACCGGCCCGTTGAGCGACGGTATGCCGCCCCCGCAGCACCCGTCGGCCTTCCCGAAGCCTTCCAGGGCGGTGGTGGCCCAGATGTCGTTCTTCTCGTCGCCGGCGATGGCGAGCCCGGTCGAGGCCGTGGCCCTCAGATCGCAGATCTGGATGAAGTAGTAGTCCTCGGCTATGCTGTCGCGCATGCCGAAGTGGACCTTGAGCCCCTGGCCGCGGTGGAGGGGGTTGATGCTCCCGTTCAGGAGCTTCACTCCGTTGAATTCCGTGGCGTTGGCTATGCGGTCTATCTCCGCGGCCATCATCTGGTACTCGGAATTGATGATGTCCCTCTGGAGGGTGGTGTAGGTTCCCGTCGCCGCCTGCTCCGCCAGCTCCTTCATCCGGACGAGCTTCTCGTCAATGACGGCCATGGCGCCCTCGGCGGTGTGCATGAGGCTCAGCATGTCGGCCACGTTCCTGATGCCCTGGCCGTTGACGTCGAGCTCCGTCCGCATCATCTCGCGGACTCCGTAGCCCGCGGGATCGTCGGCCGGGCCGTTGATCTTCAGGCCCGAGGAGAGCCTCGCGGTGTTGACCGCGAGCCTGGCGTAGTTCCTGCCGAGCATGTTCGAGGCGAAGATGGCCGGCATGTTGTGATTCAGGACGAGACCCATGGCTTGTGCCCCCTTCGAGAGACGCTCGAGGATCGGTCGAAAGCCCTTCAACTATCCTCAGGACTCTTATCGTCATTTTGCCGGGGGACTTTAACTTTTTTAGTTTTTTTTCCACCTTCTCCCGGGACCGGCTCCAGATCGGGCGCATAACCGGCCTCAGGCCTTGCTTCCGGGCTCCGGAGGAAAGCGCGGAGCGCCGATGCCTGCCAGCCGGAGCCGGTCCGCCGGCATGCCCTGCCCCGCAGGCCCGGGAGCGGCACATGTCCCGCATGTCCCGGCCGACACAGCGGGGCACCGTCCGGGACGGCGCAGGGAAATCTCGTGCGCGGAGGTAGCTTTTCCTCGCGGCCGCCTCTTTCGCGGCTCCCGCAATTTCCCGGTTTCCGAGGCCCGCGAACCTGGAGAACCACGGGAACTCCGGGAATTCTGCGGGCACCCGATCCGGACGGGCCGCGGAAGCCCGACGGCCCCGGGAGCTCCCGGAAGTCCGGGAACCCGGACCTCCGGTGAACCGTGGCCCGGGAGACCTTCGGGAATCCGGAGCCCCCTAGTCGGGAGCTCCCCGTGAAATCGGGGACCTGGGCGGCAGGGGCGGGGATCGCCTGGGAACCCCGTCAGGACGTGCGCGCCCGTTCCGGCGTCGGGCGGAAGGAGACGGCGGCAGGTTCCGAATAACAAGTTGCCACCGCGCCCTCCGCCCCAAAGCGTGGTGCCCCCTCCATATGATAAGGTGCCCGCGCCCTCCGCCCCAAAGCGTGGTGCCCTCTCCATATGATAAGGTGCCCGCGCCTTCCGCCCCAAGGCGGGGGCCCCTTCAATATAATATGGTGCCTGTACCCTCCGCCCTATAGCGGGTGGCCCCCGCCTTTATAATGAGGTGCCCGTGCCTTCCGCCTCATGGCCGGGGGCCTCCGCCAGAACAGTAAGGCGGGGCAGCGCCCGGGGTCTCAGGAACCCTCAGGTCCCGGCGGCGCGTTCGCGGCGTTTCAGGCGTCCTCCCGCGGGTGCCGGACGCGGGTGGCACCCGCGTGGCAGTCGGCTTTCCCGTTATAAGGAGGGCTCCGCGACGGCGGGCGGCAGGCTACAGCGGCTGGATGCCCATGGCGGCTATCAGGGCGGCCTGGTTTTCCTTTATGATCTCGAATTCCGCCGGGGAGGGCATCTGCGACTTCCCGAGCTGGGCGACCGTCTCCTCCAGGGTCGATCCGGAGATGATTATGCCGATACCCATCATGACGCGTCCGGTTATGTACATGCCGCGCATCGCGTTGAGGCGGTACTTGGTATGCACGTCCAGGAGGACGTTAGGGTTGCCGGGATGGTCCCTGGCGGCCTCCAGGAGCTCTATCGCCGCGGGGATGTCCGAGGCGGTCAGCTCTGGCTGGGGCCCGAGGGGGTCTGTCGTGTACTGGGCGGCGAGGGGGGATGAGGCCAGCGCGAGCGCGGCCAGGCACAGCAGGCAGGCCGGCATGGCGGCGGGTGGGGTACGCATGTCTGTTCGGCGGCTCCGCGCCGCCGGGGGCGGCGAAGTCTGCGGCTCGCTTAATGGAAAGCCGCCCCGGCAGGGCGCCCCGGCCTGGATGGGGCGGGAGGCCTCATGATCGGCGCGGCTCCGCGTCCGTGCCGGCGTCCGTGTCCGGGAGGCCGGACGCCGGCGGGGGACGGAATCGGCCCCGGCCGGCTGGGGGAGGCGTCCGGGCGGGGTCAGGAACCGCCGGGGGGATCCCGGACGGGGCCCGGAGGCGGCGGCGCGGCCTGCGGCGGGGATGCGGGGGAAACCGGGCGGGGGGCTACTGCTGCGGGGGCATATCCATTCCAGCCGTCAGGGTAGCCTGGTTTTCCCTTATTACCTCGAACTCCGCCTCGGAGGGGATGTTCTGGGGACCGCCCACCATGATGGCGGCCTGCTCGGGGGTTATGCCGGCCCTGAGTGTGTTCAGGCCCATCGTGACGCGCCCCATGAGGTACATGCCCCGCATGTGGTCGATGCCGAGTCTGGTGTACACGGCCGAGAGGGCGTTCATGTCGTTGGGGTGGGTCCTCAGGGACTCCATGATCTCGAGCACCACCGGGATGTCGGCCGCGGAGAGCTCGGCCTGGCCGGCGAAGGGATTCATGGGGTTCTGCTGGGGGTTCTGGGCGACCTGGGCGAGCAGGGACGAGGAGGCCAGCACGAGGGCGCCCGCGCCCAGGAGGGAAAGCAGCTTGATAGGCAGTGAGGTACGCATTTCTGTTCGATCGCTCCTTGCCGCCATGAGGCGGCGCGTCTGCGGCGCCCCGGAGCGGGGCGCGCTTTCCCTCGCCTGTACGGGGCGGGAGTCACCGGGTGCCGGGAGGCGGCACCGGAATCTTCGGGGCACGGACGGTCCGCGATGGCGGCCGGGGAGGCGGGGCAGGGGGCATGGCGGGACCGTCTCGGTACCCTCCGGCGGTTTCCGGGGCGGGAAACCGATATGCCTCCCGAACTGCGGGCACGGGACGTCCGCCGCCGGACGGATCGGCCTTTACGGAGAAGGCGAGCTTTTCCGGCGAAGGTGTCCGTCAAGACTTTCCGGATGGAGGGATTCGTGAAGACCGTACTGGCAAGATAACCAGTTGCGTCAGGAATAGTCAAGCGAATAGCATCGGCAATCTATAATCGCGGCGGATTTTGTAGCGGTGAAATTTGGATTTCGGACCGGGAAAGCCGTCGCCGCCGCTGAACCCCTTTCCCCTTCCGTCTCGGGAGGGATGGGAGCATCCGGAGATGCTCTGAAATTTTGCGGGTCCCCTGGGAGGGGTCCGCTCCAAATCGGCGGGTGAGGCGGGAAGCCCGGAGCGGAAGGCTGTCAGGACGAGGATTTGCGCTGGCCCCGGATCCCTGGGGCAGGGGAGGGCAGTCAGGGGGACGCCGTGCGGGGTTTCGGGGGACGGCATGCGGGGTTGCGGGGGACGGCATGCGGAGTCGGGCGGCTCC
>JAISEQ010000463.1 GCA_031264045.1 Deltaproteobacteria bacterium | reverse complement strand
CGAAGGAGAGGCCGGGGGCGCGGCCCGGGACGGCCGGGGCCGCAGGGGGAGCCGCAGGCTCCGCCGTGGGGACCGAGTTTCCGTAGGGGGTGGCCCGGTCCGGAGCCCGGACCTGCGCGGGAGGGGGAGGGGGACTCAGGATTCGGAGTCGCCCCCGTGTCCGGCGGGGGCATGGGGACCCGCGTCCTTTCCGGCTTCCGGACCGTCCTGACCGGCGGGCTTCACCCGCGACTCCGCCTTCCCCGGCGCTTCCGGTTCCCGGTCTGGCTCCCCGGCCCGGCGTGGCTCCGCAGCCCGGGGCGCGTCGGGGTCCAGGAGATCGGGACGCGCCGCGCGCGTGACTTTCGCCGCTTCCCTCCGGCGGAACAGATCTATCTCTCGGTGGTTTCCGGAAAGGAGCACGTCCGGGACGGCCAGGCCCCTGAAAATCCTCGGGCGGGTGTACTGGGGGGCGGAGAGCATGCCTTCGGAGAAGCACTCTCCCTCCAGCGACTCCCGCTCGCCCAGGTATCCCGGCACGAGCCTGGACACGGCCTCCATGACGGCCATGGCGGGTATCTCTCCGCCGTTCAGGACATAGTCGCCCACCGAGAGCTCGAGGCCAGGGTGGATCGCCGCGACCCTTCCGTCCACGCCCCCGTAGCGCCCGCAGACCATGATCAGGCGCCTCCGCGAATGGAGCTCCCGGACGAGGGCCTGGTCCAGCCGCCTTCCGGCCGGGGTGAGGTGGACGACGAGGGGGGGAACGCCCGGGACGCCGAGCCGCGAGTCTATGGCCGCGCAGAGGGGCCCCGGCATCAGGACCATGCCGGGCCCTCCCCCGAAGGGACGGTCGTCGGCCGTCCGGTGGTTCCCCCCGGCGAAGTCCCGGACGTCTATGATCTCTATCCGCACCAGCCCTCTGGCCAGGGCCCTGGCCATGAGGGACTCGGCCAGGAAGGAGGCGAAAAGCCCGGGGAACAGCGTCAGCACCTCGAAGCGCACGGCGCGTCAGTCCTGGTCCAGGAGGCCCGGGGCGTCCTTCACGGTGACACGGCCCTCCTCGGGGTCGGCTTCGGCTATGTATGTCTCGGTCCAGGGGATCATGAGAGTCCCGCCGGAGGGGGTCTCGACTTCCAGGTTCGGCGCGCCCCCGAAGTCCGAGAATCCGGAGACCCAGCCGATTTCCGTCCCGTCCGTGAGACGGACCGCGAGTCCTATCAGATCCGCCTGGTAGAGCTCGTCCTCGCCGGGAGGCGGCAGGGAGCCGCGGGGCGCGGACAGGTAGAAGCCCCGGAGGAGCTCCGCCGCGTCCCTGGAGCCGATGCCGCCCAGGGAGACGATTATGCCGGGAGGCGAGAGCTTCACCTTCAGGATCTCCGCAGGGACGGGATCCCCGCCGCCGGGCGGTTCCAGCACGGTCCCGCTGAGGCGGGGGAGCTCAAGCGGATCCTCGCCGAAATACTCAACCCTCACCCCGCCGCGGATCCCGTGGGCCCGGCGGATGAGGCCCAGGCGCACCAGGAGGCCGGACGCGGTTGCCGGAGGTGCCGATTCGCGGCGGGATGATGTCGGGGGTGCCGATTCTGGGGGACGGGATGCCGGTGCGGGGGAAGGGGACGCGGGAGCCGCGCCCTTCAACGCCCCTCCGGCGGCGGTGGACGGCCCTCGGCCGCCCGGCCCCCCGTCAAGGCGGGGGCCTGCCGTTCCGGCCCCGGACCTGCTGAAGTTCCGGGGGTCCCGGGCGGATCCCTCCCGGTCATGCCCCCCGCTCCGGGCGGGCGTCCCGGGGGGTTCGGGCGAAATCCGTCCGTCTGCCTTCGCGGGAAGGTCTGCCTGGTCCCGGCCGCTGAGCGGGCCCCTTGCCCCGGCCGCGGGCTGCGGAGTGGCGGAGCGCGGATCCGTCCGGCCTCCGGGCCCCGAGAGGTCTGCGGAAGCTTCGGACCGGCGCGGGCGGCGGCCCTTCCAGGAGGGTTTGCCGTCTTTCGGAACGCGCGTTTCGGACATCGGGCGGGTCACCTGCCCCCTGCGGGTCGGCGGGCCCCCTCCAGCGGGAGGGGAGCGGCGCTCGCCCAGCGGAGCCTTCCGGCATTCGCGGCCCGGACGGCCCTCACGGCGCGGTCACCCCTGCCGGAGTGTTCCGGGGCATCGCCGCAGGAGCCTCCGGCGGCGGAAGCGGGCGCGGGACGCGGAACTCCGGGGTGACCGGAACCGGCTTCGGGCAGGAGGCCGGGCCCTCCGCCGTACGGCGCGCGGGCCCGGTCAGGGTCAGGCAATCTTCTTCCGGCGGTCGGCCCGGATGAGGCTCGCCACCGTGTCGGTGGGCACGGCCCCCTTCTCGATCCACTTGAAGAGGAGTTCCCTGTTGATGTCCAGCAGGTAGGGATCGGGCTTGGGGTCGTAGTGCCCCACTATATCTATGAAGCGGCCGTCGCGCTTGGCCTGGGAGTCCGCGACCACCAGGCGGTAATAGGGCTTCTTCTTGCCGCCGAGGCGGGCGAGTCTGATTCTAAGGGCCATGAACTTGCGTACTCCTCTTTGGTTGGGACCGCCGGCTGCGCCGACGCCCCTGCGCGGCCCTTTCCTGGGAAAAAGCCTAGACGGGCACATTACACGAAACGGGGGCGGATTTCCAGCGGAATCGGCCCTGGGGCCTCGGGGGGCAGCGATCATGTCCGCAGGCCGGGATAAAGGCGCGGGGGGAGGGGCGGCGGTCCGCGCCGGGGCCTTGACGGGAGCGGGAGTGATGACGGGTCCCGGGCCCGTTGGGGCGGCGGGGGGCCTCCAGGCAGCGGAATCCCGGACGTTCCGTCCCGGACCGGCGGGAGGGCCGCCGCGCCCCCGGATCCTCCGGCGGAAGCCCTAGCGGGGCAGGAAGTGCCTGATGGCATTTATGTTGAAGTTGCCGCTGTTGGACACGGACCTCAGCAAATGCTTCACCTGGGTGAAGTTCCGGAGCAGGTTGTTCACGTCCTGGACGCTCCTGCCCGAGCCCCTGGCGATGCGGCGGCGGCGGCTCGCGTCCACGATCTCCGAATGGACCCTCTCTTCGGGCGTCATGGAGTCGATTATCACCTCTATGATCTTCATATCGCTGTCCGCGGGCTGGGACTCCGTGAGCTTCTTGAGCTTTCCGAGTCCCGGGATCATGCCCAGGAGGTTGCGCACGGTGCCGACCTTCTTGAGGCTGCGGAGCTGGTTTCTCAGATCCTCCAGCGTGAACTGCCCCTTCTGCATCTTCCCGACGTAGGCCGCGGCCACCTCCTGGTCCATGTGCTCGCGGGCCTTCTCGATTAGGGTGAGGACGTCGCCCATGCCCAGGATGAGGGAGGCCGTGCGGTCGGGGTGGAAGGGCTCGATGGCGTCCAGCTTCTCGCCCGTGCCTATGAACTTCAGGGGCTTTCCCACGGCCGCCCGCATGCTCATCGCGGCCCCGGCGCGGGCGTCCCCCTCCATCTTGGTGAGTATCACGCCGGTCAGGCTCAGCCGCTCGTTGAAGTCCCGCGCTATGGTCACGGCCTCCTGGCCGGTCATGGAGTCGGCGACCAGGAGGATCTCCCTGGGTCTGGCCCTCTTCTTTATCTGCGAAAGCTCGGTCATGAGCGGGGCGTCTATGGTGAGCCTGCCCGCCGTGTCGATGAAGACGCAGTCGCAGTTCATCTTCGCGGCCTCGACCAGGGCCGAGTCCACTATTTCCAGCGGGCTCTGTCCCTCCTTCGGGGCGTAGACAGGGGATCCGGCCTCCCCCGCCAGCACGGTCAGCTGGTGGACGGCGGCGGGGCGGGCCACGTCGGCCGGCACCAGGTAGGGCCTGCGGCCCTGCTTCTTCAGGTACAGCGCGAGCTTGGCCGCAGTGGTGGTCTTGCCCGAGCCCTGGAGCCCGACCATCATGAGTACGTGGGGGGGCGGTCCACTGAAGTCGAGTTCCTGGTGGGCGCTGCCCATGAGCTCGGACAGCTCCTCGTGAACCACCTTCACCACGTGCTGGCCGGGGGTGTTCGTGGTGATGGTGTCCAGGACCGATATGCGGCTCTCGACCTTCTGAAGGAAGCTCTTAACGACCTTGTAGTTGACGTCGGCCTCGAGGAGGGCCTGGCGCACTTCCCTGAGCGACTCCTGGATCACCGCCTCGGTGAGCCTGCTTCCCCTGCCGGTGAGCCTGTTGAGGGAGCTGGTTATCTTTTCGGAGAGCTTGTCGAACAATGCCGTTTCTCCTTGCGCCCCTCTGCGGGGCGGGCAGCGCCGGCCGCCGGGTCCGGGAAGGACCGGAGGACGTGGCGGACGGCCTCCGGGGGCGGCCGGCGACAGCGTTCCGGCGCGCCGCGCGGGACGCCGGGGTCTTTCCCT
>JAISEQ010000438.1 GCA_031264045.1 Deltaproteobacteria bacterium | reverse complement strand
AGATGTTTTGCATGGAGATGTTTTGCTTGGAGTTGTTCTGCATGGAGATGTTCAGCATGGAGATGTTCAGCATGGAGATGTTCAGCATGGAGATGTTCAGCATGGAGATGTTCAGCATGGAGATGTTCAGCATGGAGATAAAACATGACATTTTCAGTGGCTAAACAGTCTTCTGTCCTGATTGTTTTATGATATACTTCCGATAAGATTATTGGCCTTGGGGTATCTTAAGGCACCTTCATATGATCTCGGCCCTCTTCGAGCTCCGGTCCGACATATTGCCTCGTAAAGGTAATCTGCCCGAATTTTCCGAAACGAATCCGGCACCTGCCAGGAAAACGGTCGGATGTGTCCGAGCGGCATATGCGCCTTAAACCCATATTCTGAAGATTCGCCTGCGGTGAGAATATGATTGAAAAACCGACAAAAACCTTCAATACTACAAGTGTCTGCAACCCGTCAAAACACTACATGATACCTGCAATCCCGCGACTTCCTGAATTGAGCGACATGATTGAAGGCGAGTGCTATTTCGTCATCCATGCGCCGCTCCAGTCCGGCAAGACCACCTGTCTGAAAGCCTTGACCAAAAAGATTAACTCCACAGGCAAGTATTACGCAATATACTGCTCTCTCATTACTTTAAGGAATATCAGCAACCGAAAAACGGCTATGAAATATATCGTTGCCCGGATAATCAGGGGGATTTCCAACTCCGATGCCGCAGAGATCAGAAAGCTGGCTTCAACCTTCGACAACAGCCTTTTTATGGACCAGCCGGTCACCATGGTACAGAACTTTCTGAACAGCCTGTGCATGGCCCTGGACAGGGAACTGGTCGTCTTCTTCGATGAGGCCGACTGTCTCCTTGAAGCTCCTCTCATAACGTTCCTGGGGCAGATAAGAGACGGCTATCTTGACCGTGACGATTCTCCGGCCAGCCGGTTCCCAGATCGGTGGCCCTTGTGGGCATGCGGGACATAAGGGACTATCTGACCAAAGTCCGTCCGGACGAGTTGTCCCAGGGCCCCGCCAGTCCCTTCAACGTCAAAATGGAGTCGCTGACACTGCCCGACTTCACCGCTGAGGAAATTAGGACCCTCTACGGCCAGCACACTACCGAAACGGGGCAGGTCTTCGATACTTCCGCCGTCGACAGGGCCTGGTATTGGACCGGGGGGCAGCCCTGGCTGGTCAACGCCCTGGCAAATAACGTAATAGTCAAACAGTTTGGAAACGACTTTTCCAGGGTCATCACGGGAAAAGAAATCGATTTGGCCGTCAGTAATCTGATTCTGCGCAACGACACCCATTTCGACTCCCTTATAGAACGGTTAAGGGAACCGAGGATCAGAAGAGTTATTGAACCCGTTCTAATCGGGGCCGGTTCAATTCCTAAAAATTTTTCAAATGATGTCGAATATACCATCGATCTCGGTCTCCTGAAAAAGGACCCCGGAGATGCAGCGTCTTTAAGGGTGGCCAACCCCATTTACGGGGAGATTATCGTTCGGTCTTTGACCAAGAACCTTCAGGAAACAATTCCCGTTGAACTTGCCAACCGGTGGACGGACGGGACCAGACTCGACATGGACGGACTTCTCAAGGCATTCCAGCTCTATTGGCGCATAAACGCCAACATGAACGCGAAGGCCCTCGGCAAAGCCGACAAGCGGAAAAGCCGGGAGAAGGAAAGGATTGACTGGGTTCTTTCAATCCCCGAGCTTGCAAATCAATATGACATACAAGAACAGTTAATTGAAATCATCAAAGAAAAACGAACCGGATTCTCCTCCGAAGATATCCCCCACAACGTGCTGAATGCCTTCCTGCAGAGGTCCTAAACGGCGGAGCCGACTTTATTCAAAGGGAATGCGCACTGGGCAGAACAAAGGCTGACATATGCGTAAGTTACAAGGGCATCTACTATCCCCTGGAACTGAAGATCAAGGGTGCCAAAACTCTGGAAGAAAGCCTTGAACAGCTGTCCGGTTATATGGACAAGTGCAGTGCCACCGTAGGCTGGCTGATTATCTTCGATATGGATTTCACGAAACTCTGGAGCGACAAACAGTTCTGGCTAACAAAATCATGTAACGGCAATACCGTTCACGTGGTGGGCTGCTGACGGATAGGCTTTGATGCCGTGCCGCGTTAAACCAGACCCGGACTTCAGACAGTTCGCCATTCAGCATATTGACTGCAAAAATATTTTGAAGTTTCCCGTTAGCTTAAGCAGGATGTAAAAATTATTTGACAATTTTCATTGCCTATTATATTATCAGCATGACAATTAATAACTAGTCAAGCCTTAAACAACTGAACTTAATTCATTCTATTCTTATGCCATAATCATGGTTCATGATCAAGCAATTCAAATATTTGAATTTTTTCATTACAACTGATAAAATTTAACACCCTCATATCTTGATTTGTATTGATTCATTCATTCATATCCTCAATAAATTTATTTTATCAAAAATTGTATTGCAACGTTAATTTTTTACAGCTTAATTCTTGACCAGAGATAATTCAATAAATTTTCCTCTCTTGACGGACTTATCGGCCTAGCAGACTGTTGCAGTATTCATTATCATGTCAGAGGACTGCGATGAGATCTTCAACCCGATAACGCCCATAATCATTCAACAGATTATATTTCATAAAATTTGTTCTGCGAAATCAAAAATAATTTAATTTAAAAAATCGTATCGCTGAAATTATCTCCGATTCGCATCAGTTCTTGACGGGGTGTCGTAAACGCCAGAGAAAACAGACAGCCCTCAAACCGCCGAAGTTAGCCCGTGCGCCATGGGAAGCAAAAAACCGACTGCCGCGATAATCCGACCGGGACAGGGGCGGAGGCGACAGTCGTGCGGCGATCCGCAAACGGGGGTCTTCCGGCCGAAATCCCGAATCACGGCGGGGAGGACGTCCTCGCGTATCAGCTCCGGAGGATGCGTGACAAACGCCCGGAAGAGGAAGCCTGCTCCCTGCGGGAGGCCCAGCACGGCGACCGAAGGTGTTGTGAACCCGTGGGACCGGGAATCAGGTGCGCGATGTCCCGGATTGCGCCGTTCCCCTCACGGGTTCGGCCCGGAGCCGAATCCGCCGTCCCGGAGCCTCGAGGCGATGTCCAGGTTAATCCTGGCCATCCCGATGAGCCGCTCGTCCGGAGGATCCAACCTCTCCAGGGCGTCCAGGACCTCCTGAAGGACCAGAATCGCGTCCAGCCTCCTGCCGGTCTCGGCAAGGGCGATGCCGAAGTATTCCTTAAGGGTGAGCGTCTGCCAGTCTTCCTGCCCTTCGGACCCGGCCGTCCGCCCTGACGACCCGGCCTCCTGGCCGGCAGGGCCGGCCTTCAGCTCCATCGCCTCGTCGAACAGGTCCAGGGCGCCTTCCGGGTCGTCAGCCCTGATCATGGCGAGCCCCAGGTTCATGAGGCGGGTCAGGGTGTCCTCGTGGCGGCGCCCCAGCTGCTCCCCGCTCACCCTGAGCGCCTCGCCCAGCACGGGAACCGCCTCCCTGAACATGGAGGCGCACAGGAGAGTGATTCCCAGGCTGTCCAGCAGGGGAAGCGCGTCCTTGTGGCCCGGGCCGCGCGCCTTGGCGTTCTCGCGGAGGGCCCTGCGGGCCGCAGCCTCTGCCCCGGCCAGATCCCCCCTGTCCCTGAGCTCCGCGCCGGGGTCGTCGCCGAGCCGCCCGGGATAGTCGAAAGTTACCGACCAAATCGGCTTGCGGGCCATGACGCCTCTCCTTCAGGGGTTCCCTGCCGTTACGGCGGGGGGCTCAGCGGGCTCTGGGCGTGCGGGGTCTTCCCGACGTCTTCCGCGAGCCGCCGTCTTCCGCGCGGGGCCGGAGGTTTTCCGCCGCCCCTGCGGTGACCGGCCCCGGAAGGGCGAGCGCTCAGGCGTCCAGCCCGGGGCCGCGTCCGCCGTCGCGGAGCGAGACGGCTATTTTCAGGTTGGCCCTGGCCGAGATGATTCGCTCCTTGTTCGGCTGGGTCAGGGTTTCCAGGCTTTCCAGGCTTTCCATGCGGTCCACGACATCCTCCAGGATGGCCACGGCCTCGGCGGCATCGCCGGTCTCGGCAAGGGCGACGGCCACGTAGGACAGGGCCGTGAGCGACATCCAGTCGTTCTCGCCGGCATACTTGGTCCTGAACGCCACGGCGTCCCTGAAATAAGCCAAGTACTCCTCCGGCGAGGCTAACTGGAAGACGGCCAGCCCGAGGTTCAGGACCCTGGCGAATGTGTCGCGTCCCTCGGTCCCGATATGCTTATGACTCAGGGCGAGCGCCTCGGCGAGCACCGACATCGCTTCGAGGCTCCGATAGGCGCTCAGCAGGGTGAGCCCCAGGCTGTCCAGGAACGGGAGCAGGAGCACGTTGTCGTTCCCGAGGGCGGCGCGTATCATGCGGAGCTTGTCCCTGGCCGCCGCCTCGGCCCCGGCCAGATCCCCGCGTTCCCTCATGTCGGCCCCGGGGTCGGCTTCGCGGGGGCCAGGAGTCTCGAAGTTGATGCTCCATATTCTTGGGGTCATGCAGGCCCTTTCAGCTCCTTGCCGGCGTTTTCCTAAACTTCCGGTCCGCAGGGTTCCTCGGCCCCCGCTCCTCCCCCCAGGCACGGAACTGGCGGCAGGCGGCGGGAAAGACGTCCCGTGAAGACTCCGGGGCTCCATGCCCCGGTTCCGTCGGCATCCCCCCGAACGGCTTCCCGCTCCCGGGGGCCGGTCCCGCGACCAACGGCAGAATGTCAGATTATCGCGCATTTCCGCCAGGATGTCATCCCTCTCCCGCCGGTCGACAGGGTGCCGGGCGGTGCCGCGCGCGGAACGGATTCGGCGGCCGGGCGTCCGCCGTCCATTGCGCCGCCCCGGCCGCAACCGTGCGCCGCGGCGGACTCGGCGGGACCTCCTGGGACCCTCCAGGAGACGGGGACGGCCGCATTTCGATCCCCCTGCCCCCCGCCTCCGCCGCCGAATGCCGGAGAGAGCGGGGGAAGCGGCACGGATTTCCTCCCGCAGCTCCTGACTGCGGCCCCCTCCCGCAGCTCCTGACTGCGGCCCCTTCCCGCAGCGCCTGAATGCGGCCCTCAGCCTCAGCGCCGAAGCGCGGCCCCGGCCGCGACGTCGGAATGCCGCCTCCGGCCGAAGAAGCGCCGAAGCGCGGCCCTGGCCCGAACCGCCCGTCCCGGCCCCTTCCGTGCCGAACAGTCCCGCGCAGCGGCCGCGGACGCGCCGGGGATGCTCCCCCGCGGCTTTCGGATCCCCCGTCCGAATCCGGCAGGCCCATGACCTCCGCCCGCGCAGCCGGGCCGGGATACCCGGGGCCCGGGAACTTCCCGCTTCAGCCGGAGCCCGTCGGCGGTCCTCCCCCCCCGCGCCGAATGGCCCCCCCGGCCCCGGGGCGTTCCGCCTCCATGAGGGCCCTGACGAGCCCCAGGTTGTACCTGGCCATTGCCGAGTACTCGTGGCCGGGACCCCGGAGGAGTTCGAAAGCCTCCCCGACCTTCCCGAAAAGCGCGGCGGATTCTTCCAGCCTCCCCGTCTCGGCCAGGGCAACGGCCTCGTTGGAGCAGGCGGCAATGGTCGAGTGATGGTCCGTCCCGAGCGAGTCGCGCTTCATGGCCCTGATCGCGGCGAAGAAATCCACGGCCCCGTCGAAGCCCTCCCAGGCCAGCCTGCAGCAGGCGGCGTTGCTGGCCCGGACGAGGGTGGCGGGATCGCCTCCTCCCAGGGCCCTGGCGCTGGCGACGAGGGCCTCGCGGAACACGCGGCCCGCCTCCTCCCCTTTCCCGGCCAACAGGAGGGTGGCGCCCAGGCTGTCGAACAGCGGAAGGGATTCGGGAGCGGGGTGGCCTTCGGCGCCCAGGGCGTCCTCCAGCTCCTTCCGGGCCAGGATCTCCGCGCCTTCCAAGTCGCCCCCGGCCATCCGGGCGGCCCACGCGTCCTCCTCGTCCGGGCTGGAGAATTCGATGTGAAAGGCCCATTTGGCCTTCAGGGGCATAAACCACCTCGGATCCGGCAGACTGTCGGCGATGCGCCGAAGCGGGAGACGGCGGGGGAACCGGAGAGGACGGGGCCCGCCGCAGGACGCTCGAAGGGCGGGGATGTCGGCCCGGAAAGCTCAGGGCCGCCGGGCCGGAGGGCCGGTCAGCCGCCGGGGCGGCCCGGAGTTCCCGCAGGCCGGGTACCGGATAAGCAGGGGGCAGGAGCTCCGGTCAGCTTCCGGAGCGGGGGTGGCGCCTTGTATGCACGCTCTTGAGCCTGGCGTCGGTGGTTTTCAGGTAGATCTCGGTGCTGCCCAGCCCGGCGTGGCCCATCATGGCCTGGACGGCCCTCAGGTCCGCTCCCCCGTCCACGAGGTGGGTGGCGAACGAGTGCCTGAGCACGTGCGGGGACGCATGGCGGATGCCGGCCAGGGCGGCATGCTGGGTGATGAGCTTCCAGACGTACTGGCGGCTCAGCGCCCTGCCGCGGGCGCTCAGGAAGAGGGCTCCGGCGTTTCCGGCCCTGTCCTGGGAGGGCCGCTCCTCGGCCAGGTAGCGCCGGATCCAGCTGGCGGCCTCGTCCCCGAGGGGCACCAGGCGGTCCTTGGAGCCCTTGCCGCGGACCCGGAGGTAGGACTCGGGGAGGTTCAGCTGTCCCAGCGTGAGCCCGGAGAGCTCCGAGACCCGGAGTCCTCCGGCGTAGAGAAGCTCGAACATGGCGCGGTTCCTCAGCCCTCCCGGCCTTGAGAGATCCGGCGAGACGACGAGCCTCTCTGCCTCCTCCCGCGTGAGCGCCTTGGGAAGGGGCCTGGGGAGCTTCGGGCCCTCCACCCCGGAGGCGCAGTCCGCGGCCGCGAGGCCCTCCTCCTCCAGGAAGGCGAAGAAGCCCTTCACGGCGGAGAGCTTGCGGGCCCGGCTTCTGGGGCCTATGCCCTTTCCGGCCAGGTGCAGGACGAAGCCCTGGATGTCCCCGCGTCCCGCCCGGGCAGGACCTTCCAGGCCCTTCCCGGCGAAGTAGGCCCTCAGATCGGCCAGATCCCTCCCGTACGCCTCCACGGTGTTTCCGGAAAGGCCCCTCTCCACCCTCAGGTGACCCAGGTACATGTCGCACAGGCCGTCCCACTCCCCGGAGGGGGCTGGACCGGCGTCCCCGGCGGCCGGGCTCCCGGGGGAGCCGGAGACGTCCGGAGGAACGGGGCCTGCGGGGGATCCGGAGGAACCCGGCGGACCGGGCCTCTTGAGAGCCATGGGGGCACCTCGCGCGGCCTCCCGCCGCAGGCGGAACCCGATCCGTCATGTCCGGGAGGCGTCCGATTATAGCACGGCGCGGGGGCTTCTTCCGGAAGACGCTCCGGACCGGGTTTACCGGGCGGAGGGCCCGCGCCCGTCGCGGGGCCGGCGCGCCGGCCGCGGGAAAACACGCCCGGCCCGGGTTCCCGAGCGTCCGGCGCCCGCAAGGCCGAGCCTCCCCGATCCTCCTCCGCGATCCTTCTCCGGAGACCCGGAAAGCCCGGTCCGTCCGGCACGGCGGCGCGCCGCAGATGCCGCATGCCACCATATATAACGATGCCGGACCATATATAACGATGCCGGCCGGGAAAGCTTCAGCCGCCCTAAGCCCCGACGCCGGCCGGACGCCGGGGCTCCCCCGCCGCCCGCGGCGGGCCGGCACGTCACCGCTTCAGTTTTCCCCCCGGCACGGACGCGGTCCCGGATACCCGGCACGGACGGGAGCCGTCCGCTCCCGCGCTTCACGACCGCGCTCCCCGGCGCTCCCGCCGTCTCTCCGGAGCGGCACCCCCTCCGGCCCGTCGCGACGCTTCCGGTCGCCGGAGCCCGCCGCATGCGGGTTTCCGGAAACCCTCCGGCATGCCCGCAGCATCCGTCCGGCGGAAGGGGCGCCCCGGACGCGGGCGCGGTCGTCCAGTGTTCAAGCCGGAAGCGAGTCCCCGGACGCGCCGGAACCGGATTCGGCCGCCCGTCCGGGGGAACCCTGCCGCGCACGTGCCGCAGTCCTGTCCGCCCGTCCGGAAGGGGGACGGCGTCCGGCTTCTTCCGGGCCTGCCGGCAGCCGAAATCGCGGGCGGGGCATCCGGACGGAGAGCCGGAAGGGCGACGGCAGCCGCGCGGCCGCAGAGCCGCAGGGATCCGGCAGGACTCCCGAACCGTACCCCACGGCCGAATCCGGCCCCGTTCGCGCGAAAGAAGACGCGAAAGAAGAAATGATCCCCGGCTTCGGGCGCCGGCGCGCTCGCGCGGCGCGGGCGGCGCGCCCCCGGCGCGATCCGCAGAGGAACATTTCGGGATGAGGCGGAAGGGGCCGCGCCCGCGCCGGAAGGAACTCCGAGCGGGAGATCTCGGCCTGCCAACCGCGACCGACGGCCTTTCCCCCGCACGTCCCGGCTTCCCTCCTTCCCCGTTCCCGGTTCCGGCCCCGCCGACGTTTCCGTCCGGTCCCGTTCCGGGCTCGCCCGGGGACATCTGCCGGATTCCCCGGTTCCGCGGACCGCCCCGAACGGAGGCGGCCGCGGCGCGGCGCGCTGTCACGCTCCGCGCTCCGGTAGTTAATACGCGCGGTCCCGTGTGAGGTGACGATACCGGACCAAAAAAATTTTCCTCGGCGCCCGAGGTCAGATTTCAGCCGTATTTCATCGTAATATCAAGTGCCACAAGGTTTTCCGGTTCAGGTTCCCCGTCGGGAGATCCGGACGGACCGGGAGACAGTCATGATTTTGTCATTGAATGCGCCGGAAAGTTCTGATATAAAAAATGTATGGCGCAAACCTATCCGGCCAACTCACAATTTCCCGACCTTGACGGGCCGGCGGACGGAAGCCGGCCGGCAGACAATACGGCAGAGTCACACATCCTTCAGCGCAAGCGGCCGGAGCCGCCACGGCGGGCCGTGCGCGCGACAACCTTCAAACACATGCCGGGGGATCCGATTCATGGCTAAGAAACTTGTTTACTCTTTCGGCGGCGCGAAGACCGACGGCAGGGGGTCGATGAAGGAGCTCCTGGGAGGAAAGGGGGCCAACCTGGCCGAGATGGCCAGGCTGGATCTACCGGTGCCGCCCGGGTTCACCATCACCACCGAGGTATGCTCGGAATACTACGCCTACGACAGGAAATACCCGGACGGGCTGAATACCCAGGTGGCCACCGCCCTGAAGTCCATGGAGAGGGCGTACGGGGCGAAGTTCGGAAACTCGGACAACCCGCTCCTGGTCTCCTGCCGCTCAGGCGCCCGCGTCTCCATGCCCGGCATGATGGACACGGTTCTGAACATAGGCCTGAACGACGACACGATAAAGGGGCTCATCGCCAAGACCGGAAACCCCCGCTTCGCCTACGACTCGTACCGCCGCTTCGTGAACATGTACGGCGACGTCGTGATGGGCGTCAAGGCCGAGACGGACAAGGACGAGGACCCCTTCGACAGCATAATGTCCCGGATGAAGGCCAACCGGGGCTACTCCTCCGACGCGGAGCTCACCGAGGACGACCTGAAGGCCCTGGTCCAGCGCTACAAGGAGCTCATCCAGGAAAGGCTCCACGTCCCGTTCCCCGAGCAGCCCATGGACCAGCTCTGGGGGGCCATAGGCGCGGTCTTCGACTCCTGGATGATCCCCAGGGCCGTGGCCTACCGCGAGCTGAACGGAATCCCCGGCGACTGGGGGACGGCGGTGAACGTCCAGGCCATGGTCTTCGGGAACATGGGCGCGAACTCCGCGACCGGAGTGGCCTTCACCCGCGACCCCTCGACCGGCGAGAACTACTTCTACGGCGAGTACCTGACCAACGCCCAGGGCGAGGACGTGGTGGCCGGCATCCGCACCCCGGTGCCGATAAACGCCCAGAGCGGGGCGCTCCCCCCGGGGGCCGACAAGACCCTCGAGGACGAGATGCCCGAGATCTACAAGGAGCTCGTCGGCATCCGGAAGGAACTGGAGACCCACTACACCGACATGCAGGACATCGAGTTCACCATCCAGGAGGGCAAGCTCTGGATGCTCCAGTGCCGCAACGGCAAGCGCACCGGGAGCGCGGCCATCAGGATCGCGGTGGATCTGGTGCATGAGGGGCTCATCTCTGAATCCGAGGCGGTGATGCGGCTCAAGCCGGATCTGCTGACCCAGGTCCTCCTGCCCTCCTTCGACATAAACGACCCGGCCTACCGCTCCCGCAAGGTGATAGGCAAGGGCCTGGCCGCCTCCCCCGGCGCCGCGGTCGGCACGGTCTGCTTCTCCGCCAAGGCCGCCGAGGACCTGGCCAAGAAGCCGGGCCCTGACGGCAGGCCCGGCCAGACCATCCTGGTCCGCGTCGAGACCAGCCCCGAGGACATCAAGGGCATGTTCGCGGCCCAGGGCATACTCACCGCCCGGGGCGGCATGACCAGCCACGCGGCGGTGGTCGCCCGCGGGATGGGCCGCCCCTGCGTGGCGGGCTCCTCCGACATAACGGTTGACTACGAGGCGGCCGCGTTCACCACCAAGAGCGGCGAGACGATCCGCGCGGGCGACTGGATCTCCATAGACGGCGCCCGCGGGGAGATCATCCGCGGCCCCCTGCCCACCCGGCCAGTCGAGCTCGCCGACGAGTTCGCGGAGTTCATGGGCTTCGTGAACAAGTGCAAGAAGATAGGCGTCCGCACGAACTCCGACACCCCGCACGACTCCGAAATCGCCCGCGACTACGGGGCCGAGGGCATAGGCCTGTGCCGCACCGAGCACATGTTCTTCGAGACCGACAGGATAGACCACGTGCGCAGGATGATACTCGCGGACGACCTCGCGGGCCGCCGCGAGGCGCTGGCCAGGATCCTCCCCATGCAGCGCGGGGACTTCCTAGGGATCTTCAAGGCCATGGACGGGCTCCCGGTGACCATCAGGACGCTGGACCCGCCGCTCCACGAGTTCCTCCCCCACGAGGAGCACGACATGCGGGAGCTCGCGGAACGCCTGGACATCCCGCTCCCCAAGGTCCGGAACCGGATAGCGGCCCTGCGCGAGCAGAACCCCATGCTGGGGCTCCGCGGCTGCCGGCTCGGCATCCTCTTCCCCGAGATAACCGAGATGCAGGCCCGCGCCATCTTCGAGGCGGCGGCCCAGGCCGAGAGCGAGGGCGTCGAGGTCCTGCCGGAGATAATGATCCCGCTGGTGGGCCACGAGAAGGAGTTCGCCTACCAGAAGGAGATAGTCGACCGCGTGGCGAAGGAGGTCGGGGCCGACACCGGCCGCGAGCTGAACTACCTCGTGGGCACCATGATCGAGCTCCCCAGGGCGGCGCTCGCCGCGGACCGCATCGTGCAGGCGGGGGCGCAGTTCTTCTCCTTCGGCACCAACGACCTCACCCAGACCACCTTCGGGCTTTCCCGCGACGACTCCGGGTCCTTCCTGAACCGCTACTCGGAACTCGGCATCTGGGAGCAGGACCCCTTCGTCTCCATGGACCAGGAGGGAGTCGGCCAGCTGGTGGAGATAGGCGTCTACAAGGGCCGCTCCGCGGACGACCGCCTGAAGATCGGGATCTGCGGCGAGCACGGCGGAGACCCCGCCTCGGTGCGCTTCTGCTGCTCCCACGGCTTCAACTACGTCTCCTGCTCCCCCCCGCGCGTCCCCGTGGCCCTCCTGGCCGCGGCCCAGTTCGCCATAGACGAGGAGTGAGGAGGCATCAAGAAGCCAGGGCGCGGACGCAGGCCCGGCGCCAAGAAGCCCGGACCCAAGCCGGGCTCCAGGAGGGCCGGGCGCAAGCCCGCCGCCAAGAAGCCGGGACGCAAGCCCGGGGTCCGCAAGGCCTCGGCCCGCAAGACCGCGACCGCCGTGCGCAAGAAGCCCGGACGCCCGCCCCTCTCCGCCAAGAAGACCCCCGGACGCAAGCCCGCGGCCGCGAGGAAGACCGCCGCCGGGAAGCCCGGGCGCAAGCCCGCCGCAGTCAAGAAGACACCCGGGCGGAAGCCCGCCGCCGCGAGGAAGACCACCGTCAGGCGCACCCCTCGGAAGTAGGGGCTCCCCGCCCCTCCCTTTTCCGGCCGGCCCGGCGGCCCGCCTCCCCGCCTCCGACGATCAAGGCCCCCCTCCCGGAGCTGTCCGGGAGGGGGGCCTTCGCTTCGGGGCGTCCTGTCCGTCCCGTGAGAATCCGGAACGCCGGGCTCCCCCGGGGCCCCGAACGTCCGCCCCGCACGTTCATGCACGTTTCCGGCATCCGCCCTGTGAAACCGGCATGCTGCCGCATGCCGCGCGGCTCCGGCCGTACCGCGTTAAAAATGAAGAGCCCCCCGTCCGCGGGAAACGGGCGGGGGGCTCCGGGACGGCCACGCGGCCGAACATGTCAGGGCGGGTCAGCCGGCCTGGGCGACCTCCACGGGGAAGGCCTGGGCGAGCTTCTCGACGCGCTCGTACTCCTGGTTCACGCGGTCCTGGATTACGGCTATGTCCTCGTCCTTCAGGTGCTTGAAGCGGCCCTGGAGCCTGATGTAGTCGGCCACGGGCACGGGCTTCTCCACGCGGCGGTTCAGGACGTAGCGCCCGTCCAGGACCTCGTAGAGCGGGAAAATCCTGGTGTTCACGGCGAGCTTGCCGATGGTGACCGCGAGCTCGGGCTTGAGCCTCCAGCCGGTGGGGCACGACGAGTACACGTGGATGTAGGCCGGCCCGTGGATGGCGGCGGCCCGCCTGATCTTGCTCATGAGATCCAGGTGGAAGGCCGGGGTGGCGGTCGCCACGTAGGGGACGCCGTGGGCGGCGGCTATGGCCGGCATGTCCTTCTTCCAGGTGGACTGGCCCTTGGACTTGAGCCCCGAGGGCGAGGTGGTGGTGTTCGCCCCGAACGGGGTCTCCGAGGACCGCTGGATGCCGGTGTTCATGTAGGCCTCGTTGTCGAGGCAGACGTAGATGAAGTCCTCGTGCCCGCGCTCCAGCGCCCCGGAGAGCGCCTGGATGCCGATGTCGGCGGTGCCGCCGTCGCCGGCAATGGCTATCACCGGGATGCGCCTGTCGGGACCCCGGCCCTTGCGGCGCAGGGTCTGGACGGCGCTCTCCACCCCGGAGGCCACAGCCGCGGCGTTCTCGAAGGCCACGTGGATCCAGGGCATGCGCCAGGCGCTCTGCGGGAAGGGGGCGGTGCAGACCTCCATGCACCCCGTGGCGGAGACCGCGATGACGTCGGTCCCCAAGGCCTTCAGGATGAGCCTCAGGGCCAGGACCTCGCCGCAGCCCTGGCAGGCGCGGTGGCCGGACGCCAGCGCGTCCGGGCCCTTGGGGAAGGTCTTGGCGGTGACTTTCTCGAACGGTGTCTCGGCGGCTCTCATTCCATCACCCCCACGAGCTCGTAGCGGGGCCTCTGGCCAGCGCCAGGCTGCTTGGCCCTCTCCGTTATGTGCCAGAAGTCGTCCCGGGTCACGTCGCGCCCGCCCAGGCCCAGGACGTAGTTGGAAATGTTCGGCCTGACCTCGTCCGCGTACAGGAAGCTCTTCACCTCCAGCGCGACGGGGCCGTCGGGCACCCCCAGGACCATGTGGCGGTCAATCACCGCCAGGTTCTTCGCGTGCCTCACCGCCGCCTTGAACTCCTCGACCGGGAAGGGCCTCCAGAGCCTCAGCCGCACGATGCCGACCTTCTCGCCCCTGTCCCTCATCTCGTCCACCGCGGTCATGGCGGTCTCGGCTATGGAGCCCATCATGACCAGGATGGTCTCGGCGTCCTCGGCCCGGTAGCTCTCGACCACGCGGTACTCCCGGCCGAAGTGCTTCTTGAACTCGGCGAAGGCCTCGGAGACCACCTGCTTCGAGGCCGTGAGCGCGTCGTCCGTAGCCTTGCGGGCCTCGGTGTAGCTCTCCGGGGTCCCCAGAAGGCCGATGGAGATGGGGTCGGCTATGTCCAGCTTCACTATCGGCCTGAAGGGCGGGAGGAAGGCCCGGACCTCCTCCCGGGTGGGGAGGAGAATCGGCTCGATGAAGTGGGAGAGCGTGAAGCCGTCGATGTTCAGGCTCAGCGGGAGCGACACCCTCGGGTCCTCGGCTATCCGGAACGAGAGGATCGTCATGTCCAGCGACTCCTGGCCGTTCTCCGCGAAAAGCGCGACCCAGCCGGCGTCCCGGACGCTCATGATGTCGGAGTGGTCGTTCCAGATGTTGATCGGGGCCGAGAGGGCGCGGTTCGCGATGACCATCACCACGGGGGTGCGGAGGACCGGCGCTCTGTAGAGCATCTCGTTCATGAGCGCCAGGCCCTGGGAGCTCGTGGCGGTGAAGGTCCTCGCCCCTGCCGCGGACGAGCCTATGCAGGAGCTCATGGCCGACTGCTCGCTCTCGACGGGTATGTAGGCCGCGTCGAGCTTTCCGTCGGCCACCAGCTCCGAGAGGTGCTCGACTATGTGCGTCTGGGGGGTTATGGGGTAGGCCGCCACGACGTCGGCGTCGCAGAGCATCACCGCCTCGGAGACGGCGATCGAGACCTCCATTCCTACGGGTTTAGCTGCCATTGTGTCTCAGACCTCCTCCAGGACCATCTCGATGCAGTGCTTGGGGCACTCCTGGGCGCAGACGCCGCAGCCCTTGCAGTAGTCGAGATCCGGCTTGTAGTACTTCTCGTCCTTGCCCATGTCCTGGTATACCCCGTCCGGGCAGTAGATGTAGCAGAACCCGCAGTAGCTGCACTTCCCGCGGTCGAGCTTGGGCCTCATGCTGCGCCAGTCGCCGGTCTTGAACTCCAGCGTGCTCCCCGGCTTCGCCGTGAAGCCCACGGGGAGATCGCGGACCTTCATGAGGGCATCGATTTGCTTGGCCATTTACTCCTCCGTCCGGGTCTCGGCGTAGGCCTTCTCGAAAGCGGCCTGGTTCTTGGCGGCGAGGGCGTCGCCGAAGCGGTGAACGAAGGGCTCGCGGACGTCCTCGGGAGTGGCCTGCCCCAGGACCTTGGCGAACACGCCCAGCATCACCGTGTTGGTGATGGGCACCTTCAGGATGTCGAGCGCTATGCCCATGGCGTCCAGGGTGGCCACCTTCTGGGAATACCCGAACTCCTTCTTCACGTCCGCGGGGGACTTGTGGGTGTTCACGAGAAGCCAGCCGCCGGGCTTGAGCCCCGCGTCCACCCTCGTGACGCTCATGACCGTGGGGTCCAGGACCACCACGACGTCGGGGTTGTAGACCTTCTCCCGGACGCGGATAGGCTTCTCCGAAATCCTCAGGAAGGCCGTCACCGGCGCGCCGCGCCTCTCCGGCCCGAAGCTCGGGAAGGCCTGGGCGTAGCGGCCCCGCGCTATCGCCGTCTGGGCCATAAGTTCCGCGGAGGTGACGGCGCCCTGCCCCCCGCGGCCGTGGAACCTGATTTCGATCATGTGGGGTTCTCCTGGCGATCGCTCGCGCTGTCCCGCCGCGCCCGGACCGCCGTCCGCCCCGCCCCTGCTGGACCCGTGGGGCGGCGCGGCTGCCGGAAAGGCCGAGCGCGGTACGCCTTCGGCGGGCTGCCCAGGCCCCGGCGGCCGGATTCGGGGCCCTCGCCCCGACCCCGCCAGCCGGACGCCCGCCTGGCTGTCAAAAAAAACGGCGGGGCAGACGCACAGAGCCGACCCCGACCATCCATGCAATGGATCTTAACCCAAAACAGGAGGTGCTGCAATTGAGGAGGGGCAAGGAGCCCCCCTCCCCCCAATCTTTTAGCGGAAATCTTATTGATTGTCAAAATATGCCCGGGAAAGGAAGTACGCACTCCCCCGATTCCGGGCACGACCGGACCGGATCGGGCGCCTGATCCTGGATCATGCAATGAACCGCTCATTTGACTACGCCATATCTGGCGCTCGCGGTTCAGACCGGCACGTCGACCCCTCAGCCCGTCCGTTCCGGAGCAATTTCCGGCCCCCCCGGCCCTCCGGCCGCCCCACTCCATGCCCGGAAACCCGGCCCGGAGCTCCGTCCCGGCTCATTCCGTCCGAAACCCATGTCCCGCAAGGCTTCCGGTTTCTCCCGGCGGCAGGCCCGAAATGCCGCCGGGCGCGGACGGGCCGGGTCCTCTAGAAAAGACGGTGCCCCGCCTTCCCGTCCCGCCCGGAATTTCCCGGCCACGACCGTTTCCGCGACAGACTTCAGCGACATGCCGGCGGACCGGCATCCGGCGGGAGCATTCGGACTGGGAGCTTTCGGGGAGAAGGCCTCCGGAGCGGGGGCCTTCGGAGAGGGGGAATTCGGACAGGGAGCATTTTGCGGAGGGGGAATTCGGACAGGGCGCATTTTGCGGCGGAGGCCTTCGAGGAGGGGGAATTCGGGGAGAAGCGCGGAAGGAACTGAAATTTCCGGAGGGAACTGCCGCAGTTTCCGCAGTCATAAGAGATCTGCCTGAAAGGGCGCGGCGGGGGGGCGGGCATTGCGTCGCGGGGAGCGGCATGTCGGGAGGGAAGGGTGAACACCGGGCCACCGGCGGAGGGGCGGCGGCCTAGACACGGTGAGGGAGGAGGCCGGAGAGAGCCTGCGGCAGCTCCGCCGCCAAAATCCGCGCTCTGCGGCTGTCCTCCCCGCTCCGCGCGGCCGCGCGACCGCCGCGGATTTTGCATCGCTTCCCCCGAAGGACTAAAATGGGGCCTCCGCGGCGGCCATAGGGCTTCCCTCCGGAAAGAAGGACTGGGCCGATCGCGCCCCCCGCGGCGCGGGGGCCGAAGTTTCCCTTCACTGAGCCGGCGCGGGTAACCGGAGCGCAGTACACGCGGACCCAGGAGCTCAGGGCCGGCGGACCCAGGAGCTCAGGGCCGGCGGACCCAGGAGCCCAGTACACGCTGACCCAGGAGCCCAGGACCCGCAGACCCAGGAGCCCAGGACCCGCGGACCCAGGAGCCCAGGACCGGAGACCGTCGGCATGCCGGACGCCTCCCCCTCTCCGGCGCGAGCGCCCGAAACTCCGAACGGAACGCGCCCCCTATCCCCTCCGTCTTACGGGCGCGAAACCTCCATGCCTCACTCCGGGCGCGGCCCGGCCCCCAGGTGGTCCAATGCCTTCCAAGACAGACCAGAGCCGCCAGGCCCTGGAGAAGTTCGTGCGCTACGTCCTGGACACGGCCCCCCACGAGTACGGGATTGTCCCCGGGGAGGGAGGCTTCGTGCCCATGAAGGAGCTCGTGTCAGCCGTCCGGGAAGAGGACGGCTTCAGGGGGGTAACCGAGTCCAGAATCATGGAGCTCGTGAACCAGCCGGGAGGCGCCTCCCACTTCGAGACCTCGGGGGACGGCCAGATACGCATGAAGCCGCAGTTCCGGAAGGGGCCCCCGCCCCCGCCTCCGGATCTGAAGCTCCCCAAGGAGCTCTGGTGCGCCGTGAAGCCTTCCGGCTGGCGCTTCGCCCACGAGAACGGCCTGAGGCCCCGGAGGCCCAGGGAGACCAGGATACCCCTCTTCACGGACAGGGAGCTGGCGGTCAGGGTGGCCAGACGTTCCGGGCCCGACCCCGTGCCCGTCAAGGTGTTCGCCCAGAAGGCCAGGGACGGGGGCACGGAGTTCTTCCCGCAGGCCGAGACCCTCTGGCTCGCGGAAGAGATCCCCCCCGCCTTCCTGGTCGGCCCCCCGGTGAGGCCCGCGGAAGAGAAGGACGTCCCCGCGAAGAAGGCCGCCGCCAGGGACGACCCCGTGGCCGCCCTGGGCTTCCCGCTCCCCGAGCCGAAAATGGAGATCG